>CAZAVY010000043.1:0-25875 GCA_964488685.1 uncultured Gammaproteobacteria bacterium | reverse complement strand
TTACACGTGGGTCAATTTTGGGTGCAAATAATGGGGCTTAGTGGATCACTTTTCGATGCAATTTAACAGATTCAAGATATGGTTTCAAAATTAGTTAGTATTTCTGGCACAATTACACCAAAATTACACATACACAGGAAACTGCAACGAGCAGTATAAAGGTAAGTTATTGATTTAAATGGTGCCCAGGGGCGGAATCGAACCACCGACACGAGGATTTTCAGTCCTCTGCTCTACCGACTGAGCTACCTGGGCGCAGGTTTTGGAAGCGCGTATTAAATAGTTGTGTGCGGCTCTAGTCAAGCCCGAACCGGCAGTTTGCAGAATTTTTGTATCTGCCCTGATGAAACCCACCAAAGGGACTGTTCAGCCGTATATTATGGTGCAGCTCTTCTTGCTACGACACAATGTCTGCATTACCTACCGCGATAGTGCTTTGTGCCTGGACCACTGCTGTTTACAATTTATTCAAACTGGGCTGTCATCTGGCGCTTGCCAAGCACTACAGGTTATTTTGCTTGCGTGCCTTTGGATCCTGGATAAGTGCTGTGGAGTATAAGAACAGTATTTACGGGAATTATTTAGAATAAAATCGATAACTTGTCAGCGCCCCGTTGGCAGCGCTATGCGGCTACCCCATGATGGCCCGATTCACCAGATACACCACGGTTCCAAGCACAGCCAGGCCAAAAAAGAGTTGTGCCGCATAGGCGGTGAAATACTGTGCTTTGGGTGAGCGTTTGTCATCGGCTGGCGCATCTGTATCCGGCACTGGTGCCGCCGTTGCGCCGGATTCATCTTTCTTTGCCTTTTCGGTGATCTCTTTAATTACCGCTTTGCGTTGCCCGATGGCGTTGGCCCGCACACTGACACGGTACAAATGGCGCGCGATCCCCCATAAGCCAACCAGGGCCAGCAGGCCAAGGAAATATGACGGTTGTCGATAAATCCACAGCTCAATCGAATGGTTAAACATATTGGGTAAGAAGTACTGCATAATATCGGCGAGTGTCCCCCGGAAACCGGCACGGATTTCCGGAATGTCCAGGTCGAGATTCCAGGCATAAATGATGCTGATGATCACGGAAAAACACACCAGCATTTGATAAACATAGAGTTCCTTCAAGGCTTTAACGGATCGATTCATGTATAACCTGTGATCTTCCCATGCCGGGTATTTTGAGCTTTCCACGACCAAGTTTTCAGCCGCTTGCTGGCGAACAACTTCAAATTTCGGTGGCAGCAACAGGGGCGCGTAACCCGCCGTCCTGTAGTACAGACGACTCAACACCGACTCATGGATTTTTATATTGGTTTCTTGTTTGTGTTTTCCCCGGCAAAGCGTTTCGATTTCCCTGGGATGGTAGCGATAAAACAGGCCGAATCCATCACGCGAGTCGTGTATCTTGTCGTGGACATTGACGCGATCCCTGATTTCCTGCAAGGCGCGCTCATTTAACTTGAGTCCTTTCGCATCACCCATAGCCTGCTCGAGTACCCAGAGCAGTGACACATTGGACATATCCTGGCGAGGGTAGCCACCACCCACATCGGAATGCACTCCCGCAAACCACACCTGGTCAACGGCGACATCCTCGGCTTCCGCAGTTGTCTCATCCCATATGAGCGGCCAGAAGGAGGTGCGTGAATCGTCGATGGATAGAGCGTGGCAGGCTCGCGTGATGTTGGGAGTCAGTTCAAAGTTATAGGCGCGGTGGTGGATAAAAAAATTGAAAATATTATCGACCCGGCTGAATACCCAGTTAATAGTTGTTGAAACAGCACCGGTAAGATCCATATTTTTGGGCATTCCAAGCGCCGCGACCGTGTCCCAGACACCAATAAACTCAATCTTCACTTTTCTGCGGTGGCTGGTGCAGCCTTCGATCTCCATGTTATCCGCTATTTCTGTTTTAAGTTTTTCGCCTTTATTTTTCTTGTAGCGGATTTTTAGGTAGGCCTTAAGCAGTGCGTTGATCTCATCCTTTAGCGCCACATCATTATAGTCTTTGCCCGGCTCTATCAAACCGCAATCATGCACAAAACCGCTAAAGGCCCGAATGGTCGCCGCGCCCCGGCTAAACCCGAAAATATACACCCTGTCGCCTTCCTGGTAGTTTTTGGAGAGGAACGCATAAAGCTCCCGCACATTGTACTGAAAGCCAAATCCCAAAGCTCCGGATATGGCCTTAAGGAACTTGTTGGTAGAGGTCCCCACGCCATTGTCGTAATAGGTAATTTGACTTCTGGACGCGTCTTTGATTTCGATAGCATTGTAGGTTTTGAAGACGTTACTATCGGGTGTGTGGCCACCCTTGTTGCCGGTTCCGTCTGCGCACAGGATTATGTTTCTGCACATGTTCAAGCTCCTTGGCGATTCAGATTTCCTTGTGTGGAATCGTTAGTGAATTCCTTCCCCACCCGCGAAATGTGATCAATGACCTGGCATTACCTACCCATTTTCGTTAAATGTCAAAATTGGTTAGCTTGTCGGTGCGCTATGTAGGTGCATTGATCAATTACCTCTTTACTATACCTGCCATGCAGACCTCGAGTGATTACGTGATTCCCCAAATAAATGGAAGCGCCAAATTTCTAATTTGCCACCTAGTGATCCAGTTATGCTCTCATACCGAAATTATTATATCAAATAACGCTCTGGGCCGAATTTTTGGGCGTCCGGAATCTGGAGTGGGGTTCGGGTTCGGTTCGGGAAGTTTCCGGATATGATTTTTAGTAACCGGTTGATCAGGTTCCGATTTGGAAATTTAACGACGCGGTTGCGACACTCGAACCCCGGGCATCAATTTCGGTGAATGGGATGCGAGTGTGGCGAATCAAGCTCACGATCGGGATCGGGATCAGGTAAGGCCGCGATTGTTTCGACGCTACACGCCTCGTAACGACGCTTGTTTTTGCCTTATGTAAGCGAGATCTCGTTTAAACGTGCTCTGAACGGCCCTTTCGTCGGGAAAATACTTCCTTTAGGGCAAAAATCGAAATTTCCTTGACGTAGTTCACCTACGTTCTCACTAACTAGCCTATATCATTGATTCTGCTGGAAATTCGTAATTCCAGCCAGAAATATCAAGCACGGGCAACCCTGAAAAATTTGGTGCGGTTTATTATGACACGAATGTTTACAGATTCCATGACGCCGGCGTTATCTGCCTGCCTGTCTGGTTGTGGCGAAAATTCCGGTGCGGGTGTCGCAACAATAGCCCGGCGCTCTTCCAGGGAAGGCTGCGTGAATCCAGCCAAATTTCAATCGGTAGCTCACTTTTTACGCATCGCGACGCATCATGAATAAGATAGATTTAGTCAAGGACCTCTATCGAACGATCGACCTCAGGTCATCGTTGTTATTTCTCGGCATGGGATTGTTCATAATCGTGTTGACCCTGTGGAACTGGAACTACGACGCCAAGCCGCGGTTGATCAACGAGGCGAAATCCAACACTCGCGTGCTGGCTGCATCCTACGCCCGTGCGATCGAATCACAGTTTCAGAATATCGGTGGTCAGACCGATGTTTCAGCAATCCACAAATCAATCAACGAAATGCTTTTGATCACCGACCCGATCACCGATGAAAATCTTTACTACGGGATTGCCCTGGAGGTCGACTACGACGCCTTCCCTGCCGATTACGACCTGGTTAACTTCGAGATAGGCACAACCAACTGTCGCGATTGCATCATCACCGACAATCCGATTTACAACCGCGCCAGCGGCGAGTTGATTGCGGTCCTCAAGATTTATGCAAACCCGGTTTTCTACCAGCGTCTGGTGAACGACATCGTCGACGACCTGGCAGTGATGCTGCTCGGTATCGTGGCGGTGCTGGTGGTCGCGTGGATCACTTCCAATCGTTTAATGCATCGTGTGCGCGAGCGCGAGCGTAGCCTTGTGTTTGAAATTACCGAACGTAAATCCGCGGAAGAGAAACTCCACAAGATTGCAGCCTTCGACCAGTTAACCAACCTGCCCAATCGCCACCTGTTACAGACCGATTTCGGTCGCAAGATCGAGGAGACCGCACGCAACAATAATATGCTGGCAACACTGTTTTTCGATCTCGATCACTTCAAACAGGTGAACGATGTCCATGGTCACGAAACCGGTGACGAATTGCTGGCACAGGTCGCTGGCCGAATTTCCGATGTGACCCGCAACTACGATCTGCTGGCCCGCTTTGGCGGCGATGAGTTCGTCATGATCATGTCCAATGTCGATAACAAATCGGATGTGAGTTACGTCGCGGAAAAAATCATATCGAGCTTCAAGGAAGCCTTCGATCTACCCAGTGCCTCGGTTCAGATAACCACCAGCATCGGCATCAGTATCTATCCCGAGGACGGTAAGAACCCATCAGAGTTGTTGAAGAACGCCGATGTTGCGATGTACCGCGCCAAGGCCGACGGACGAAACTGTTACCAGTTCTTCAATTCGGAGATGAACCTGGAATTACAGTATTCGCAGTGGGTTGAAACCAACCTGCGCCAGGCGCTCGAACAGAACCGCCTGCAGCTTCATTTTCAACCGCAGGTAAACCTCGATACGGGTGCGGTTGAATCCTGTGAAGCCCTGATCCGCTGGCCACAGGAAGATGGCGAACACATCAAGCCGTCCGACTTTATCAAAATCGCCGAAAGGACCGGGCAGATTATCGAAATCAGCAACTGGGTGCTGAGCGAAACCTGCCGCAATATCATCGAATGGCAACACCAGGGTTACCAAACGGTTCGGGTTGATATCAATCTGTCGAGTAAAGACTTCTCCGAGCGCGGCGTGTTATACCGGTTTTTACAAATTCTGCAGCGTGTCAACCTGAACCCGAGCCAGATCGGAATTGAAATTACCGAAAATATTTTGCTTGAATCAAACGACCAGATAATCAAGGCGCTTACCATCTTGCATAACGCGGGCGTACACATTTCCATCGATGATTTCGGTACCGGCTATTCGTCGTTGAACTATCTCAAGCGGCTACCCCTGTCGGGCATCAAAATCGACCACAGCTTCGTGCACGAGGCGCCCAGCAACAAGGATGACCTGGTCATCATGCAGGCACTCACCCTGGTTGGACACAGTTTCGGGCTCGACGTCGTGGCCGATGGCGTCGAGACCGAGTGGCACCAGTCATTGTGCAAGGGGGTGGGTTGCAACAAGATCCAGGGAAATCACGTATCCAAACCGTTGCCGGCAGACGAGTTCGCAGACCGTTTCCTCAGAAGGAACACGATGCAGGGAAATCAAACGATTGAAATGTGATATCAAGTGGCTACACTGTCTGCATTTGCAATGACCACCGATGCCACGATGTCCGACAGCTACCAGCTGATAGAAACCAAACTGCAGCAGCCCCTCGAAAATGGCGATGTGGTCTGTAACCTGTGCCTGTGGCGCTGTCGCCTGCGGCATGGGCAGCGCGGCTTCTGCCAGGCGCATGTAAACCGTAACGGCAAGCTTTATAACCTGTCCTACGGAATCATCTCCGCGATCGAGATCGAATCGATTCGCAATAAACCGGTGTATCACTACCGCCCGGACAGCCGCGTGATGTCGATCGGCAGCTACGGTTGCAACTTCCGCTGCAAGGGTTGCCACAATCTTGAGATATCATGGGGTATCGAAGCCCTGGACAAGCTCGCACGCGGGCAGTCGACCGATCCCTGGGTCCGGCCGGAGCAATTAATTGAAACCGCCTTGAAACATGAGGTCGACGGCATTGCCTTCACCTATTCCGAACCTGCGGTGTGGCTCGAGTATGTGCTCGATGTTTCCCGGCTCGCACACCAGGCCGGGCTGTTTACGGTTTATGTATCCAACAGTTTTGTCACCGATGAAGCGCTGGACCTTATGGCGCCGCATATCGATGTGCTGTGTTCCGACATCAAGAGCCTGTCGAACGAATTTTACAAAGACATCTGCCCGGTAAGTACCGTGGACCAAGTATTGGGCTCGATTAAAACAGCGGCCGATCTCGGCATTCATGTCGAAACCCGGACCAAAAACGATGACCTCGATGAACTGAAACGCGTTGCCGAATGGATTCATCAAAACCTCGGGGCGGGCAGTCCCTGGCATGTGACCAAGTTTTTCCCGGCTTACCAACTCTCGCATCTGCCGGCGACCGATAACGAAATTATCGAGCAGGCGGCCGTGGCCGGGCGCGCGGTTGGTTTACAGCATGTTTACGCGCATACCAACATTTCCTGCGATTGCGCAACCGAGAACGCACCCGTATCGGCCTGGCTGGAGCTCGATCCTGATGCACTCGCCGCAGTGAATACCTGCGCTGCGAATTGTTGCGGCGACGAAGGCATTCTGATTAAAAAATTCGAACGCGAAGCCGGCTTACTCCGACCCGCTGAGTAGTCCCCGGGTCATTCCCGCGATCACTTCGTCATACTCCCGATCACTTCGTCATTCCCGTGAAAGCGGGAATCTTACAACACGCCACCTCCGGGAGATCCCCGCTTTCGCGGGGAAGACGGGGTAGAATTAATTCAGCTTAATGACGAAAGCAGTTTACGCACCGGGGTTGGTAAGGCGTATCTGGTGAGCTCGGTGATATCGACCCAGACATAGTTTTCGCGGTCGGATATATTGTGTGGTAACTGTTCCATTTCGATTGTCGCCAGTGAGATATCGAGGCTGAAATGGGTAAACTGGTGACGGATAACCTTCTCCTGAACGGCTTTCGGTTGCTGCAAAATTGACAGAAAACTCTGCTGCCAAAGCTCGATCGCGCCAAATTTGTCAACTTCCGGCAATGACCACAACCCGCCCCAGATACCGCTCGGCGGCCGGCGCCAGAGCAAAACCTGGTCTGCGTGACGATGCAACAGCATCAGGGTGTGTTTGCGCGGCTTTGCCCGGGCCGGCTTCTTTTGTGGAAATTCGGCCTGGCTGTGGTGGTGATAACTCGCGCACATCTGTACCAAAGGACAGGCTGCGCATTTCGGTTTTGACTTGAGGCAGACCATCGAGCCAATGTCCATCATGGCCTGGTTGAAATCAGATGTTTTGCGGGCAGGCGTCACCGACTCCGCCAGGTACCACAGCTGTTTCATGGTGTCGCTGCGTCCATACCACCCCGGCACCCGGAAGCAACGCGCCAACACCCGTTTGACATTGCCATCGAGAATCGGCCAGTGCTGGTCAAACGCAAAGCTTAAAATTGCACCCGCCGTCGATCGTCCGATGCCCGGCAACGCCTCAACCGCTTCCATGGTTTTCGGAAACCTGCCGCGGTGCTGATCGCGGATTATTCCGGCGGCCTGGTGCAGATTCCTGGCGCGGGCGTAATAACCGAGCCCCTGCCAGTGTTGCAGCACCTCATCGATGCTCGCGTCGGCGAGCTGCCTGATACCGGGAAAGTGCTCGATGAAGTTCAGGTAATACGGAATCACGGTGCTGACCTGGGTTTGTTGCAGCATGACTTCCGACAGCCACACGCGGTAAGCGTCCTGCTGTTGCCAGGGAAGATCATAACGACCGTAGCGCTGGTACCAGTTCAGTACCGAGTTTGCGAATCCAGCCGCATCGGCATCCATTCAGTCCAGCAACTTTTTAAGTTTATCCTTGAGTTTTTTCTTTTCTTTGGCCTTCTTGATTTCCAGTTCCTTTTCGAACTCGCGCTTTTTAGATTCGGCAAGCGCCTTCTTTTCCGCTTCAAGCTGCTGTTCAAGCTCTTTTTTCTGCGCCTCAATTTCAGCCTTGAGTTTGGCTTGACTGGCCCGCGCCCTTGCTTTCAGCATTTCGTCGAGCAATACGTCGATTTCCGGTGCGCCAAACGGGCCCGTGATCGCAACCGGAATTGCCAGCCCGGCAAGGTCATCGGCGCTCTCGCCCTGTTGACCCTCAACCGTACCAACCAGCCTGATATTGACCTGGTAGTCGATGGTTTCGTCAGCGAGGTCGGCACTGCCGGTACCACGAATACGAAGCAATGGCGCCTGCAGGTTGAGATCATCACTGAAAAATACGCCATTCCTGATCATCCCGGAAAGGCTCAAAGACGAGAAATCGGTGTTGAAGGTTTCAACGGGTGGCGGTTCCTTGCCCTTGAGCCTGGCCCTGGCGGCATCGATCGACTGGCGGATGTTAAAACCATTGATGGCGCCGTCGACAAAGGCCAGTTTCATAGTGCCGTTACTGTTGCGTTTGAGGTCGCTCAACCATTCGCCGTGGGTGGTCAGATCGACATCGGCGTTTAGCAAGCCTTCGATCGATTTTTCACCGATATAATCCTCGAGCAGTTCACCAACCTGGATTCCCTGTATCGATTTACTGACGCCGTACTTCGGAATATTTGATTTAACGTCGATGACGACCGCGACTTCGACCTTGCCGCCGTAGGTGTCCAGTTGCACCGGTTTCAACGCTACCAGCCCGTTTTTCGCATTCAGTTTCAGCTTGAATTCGCTCATCTGTAAATTCATCATTTTGATTTTAGCTATCGCGAGGCTGCCGTCGATGTCGAGATCGCGTAGCGCTTGCATCGGCAATGTGATCTGTACATCTTCGCTGGAGCCAGCCGTCGTTTGCGCTGATTCGGGCTCATCCGAAGCGGCAGCCGGCACAGTGCCGAGCAGCGCATCCAGGTCGAGGTTTTGTGACTCGAGCTCAAACCTGAGCGCGGGCTTGTCAAAATTACCAACCTGCAGACGGCCACCGATTTCGAACTCGTTTAACATCAGCGCCATGTCGCTGAGCGTCAATTGCTGTTGTTCGATCAGGTATTCGACATTGGTTTTCAAATCGAACACGACCTCGAGGTCGCCGCTGGCGCTGGCATCCAGATGTAGTGTCACCGGGAACGACTGGTTCGGAACCATGCGACCGGTACTGATATCGAGATCGTTAATTTGAAATATGGAGTCCGCTTGTTCGTCGAGCCACAGCAGCTTGATATTCTTCAGATCGAGTCCACCGAACGCGCCCTTGAATTCGAAGTCGTCGCCTGCCATGGCACCGGGTTCATCCGTAGCGGTATCCGTATTCGTATTTGAGTTCGATTTTTTAACCAGGTCATCCCAGTTGTTGACCCCGACTTTGTTTTTGATCAGGTTGATTTCGAGGTCGCGCAGCACCAGCTTGTCAATTTCGGGCGCAAAGCTAATCAGCGAAGCCAGGTTCACGCTGATGCTGACCTCTTTGACCTTGGCCATTGGTAACGACCCGAACCCCTCGGCATTGGAAAAGCTCATCGCCCCGAGTTTCATGCCGAGCGCCGGGAATATGGTGAGATTCATATCCCCGTGAAATTGCAGCTCGCGGCCGGTGTGTTCACGCACCAGATCGGTGAGATCCTGCTTGTAGGCATTGGCGTCGAACACCGCGACAAAGATGGCGACTATGGCAACCAGAAAGACGATTGCAGCGCCTACGGCGATGATCAAATAGCGAAATATTCTCTTCATATGGGCAGGTAGCTTTATACCTTGGCGCTGATCTGAAATAATGGCCCAATGTGGCATGAATTGGATCGTGATTCAAGATCGTGAAAGATAAACTGAGAGATT
The DNA here is from genome assembly GCA_964488685.1 of uncultured Gammaproteobacteria bacterium. Taxonomy (GTDB): domain Bacteria; phylum Pseudomonadota; class Gammaproteobacteria. The sequence goes on along the minus strand of CAZAVY010000043.1, from coordinate 16,343 downwards.
TGGCGGACCGCGCCAGGGACTACCGCTACCAGGGATCCATCGATGGCGGGAATTACAAACTATTGGGCATCCCATTGCTGGTGACCCTGCTGTTATTGTTGCTGCTGGGCGCTTACTGGAGCTTCGAGCCCGAAACCTTTGATATCAGGGAAGCGGCGGTGTCACGTGCTCCGCAAACCGAATCTCGTATTACCACCGGCAGCTATACCACCAGTGCGGTGATCACCGCGATGGAAACGCTGCTCAACAAGCCTGGCGGCTATCTCAGCAATGACATCATGCCGCCGTCGCTGTGGCTCGACAACATTCCCAACTGGGAATTCGGCGTGCTGGTGCAGGTACGCGATCTGTCGCGTTCGATGCGTAACGATTTCAGTCGCTCGCAATCGCAATCGGTCGAAGACAGGGATCTGATTATTGCCGAGCCCAAGTTTAACTTCGACAACAACTCCTGGTTCCTGCCGGCTAGTGAAAGTGTTTACCAGGAAGGAATTGACGGGCTCTACGGTTACCTCGAACGTCTACAGAATCCCGCCAATCCCGATGCCCAGTTTTACGCGCGCGCGGACAACCTGCAGGAATGGCTTGGCCAGGTGGAAAAGCGCCTTGGCAGCCTGTCACAACGTCTGAGCGCCAGTGTTGGACAGATTCGACTCAACACCGATCTCGCGGGTGATGCCGATGCGGTGCAATCGACCAAAACAGATGCCCAGGTACTGGTCAAGACCCCCTGGTTCGAGATCGATGACGTGTTCTACGAGACCCGTGGGGCTGCCTGGGCGCTGGCGCATTTTCTGAAGGCGGTCGAGCTGGATTTTGAGCCGGTGCTGCAAAAAAAGAATGCGTTGATCAGCCTGCGCCAGATCATTCGTGAACTCGAATCGACGCAGGAGCCGATGTGGAGCCCGGTAATCTTGAACGGCAGCGGTTTCGGTCTATTCGCCAATCACTCGCTGGTCATGGCGTCGTATATTTCGCGCGCCAACGCCGCCGTCATCGATTTACGCAGCCTGTTAACCCAGGGCTAGTCGCAATCCCGCAAACAGTTCATTTCCGCGAAAGCGGGAATCTTGCAATACGCCAATTTCGGGAGATCCCCGCTTTCGCGGGGAAGACATCAAGTATCGGGTTAGTCGCGTTTCCAGTGGCCGGATTTGCCGCCTGATTTTTCCAGCAGACGTACCTCGCCGATGACCATGCCGCGATCCACCGCCTTGCACATGTCGTAAATGGTCAGCAGGGTTACCTGCACCCCGGTAAGTGCTTCCATTTCAACCCCGGTCCGGCCCGTGGTTTCGGCGGTGACGGTGCATTCGACCGCGCTAGCGGTGGCATCCAGTTCAAACTCGATCGCAACATGGGTCAGTGCCAACGGATGACACATCGGCACCAGCTCGGCGGTACGTTTGGTCGCCATGATGCCGGCGGTGCGCGCAACCCCCAGCACATCACCTTTCCTGTGCCCGCCCTGCTGAATCAGTTCGAGGGTTTCGGCCTGCATCACGATGCGACCGGCGGCGATCGCGCGGCGTGCAGTCGAGGACTTGCCGGCGATATCGACCATATGCGCATCGCCCGCCTGGTTGAAATGGGTTAGTTTGCTCATAGCGAAAATTCTATCACTTTAACAGGATGTAAAGTTCGCGTTTTCCACGCTGGATATTCATGATCATGCCTTTGCCGGTGGTGTCTACCAGGGCGAAGATTTCGTCAAAGCTACCTGTCAATTGCTTGTTGATCGAGTGAATTATGTCACCTGGCCTGAATCCGGACTGATCGGCGTTGGAACCATTTTCAACCTTCATGATCTCGAGGTATTCAACACGCTCGATGCTCGGTAATTCGAAATAGCGCCTGAAAAGGGGGTCTCGCGGCAGGCCCAATTCGATGCGTTGGCGTGATTGCCCCGGGTCGCAATGTTGACAACCGCCGCAGTGGCGCGCTCGAGCATCGGCGCCAGGCTTGGCAACTTCTCCACCGCCACCGGCAACGCGGCCAACAGCGGCGTGGCGAGCACCAGCAACAGCAGAGCGGACAGCAGGCTGTTGCTGCTCACGGGTTTAAAACGAGCGCGGGTTGAAATCAAACCGGGCCTTCATGTCCTGGTAAAACTGCCTCGCCGCACTGTTATCCGCAGGGGGTGTCTGAATCATGATTTCAACGAATTGATCGCCCGTGTTGGTGCCGGGCATACCCTTGCCCTTGAGTCGCATTTTCTGCCCGGATTGCATGCCGGGTTTAATCTTGAGTTCAACCGACCCGGACAGTGTGGGCACTTTCAGGTTGGCGCCTTCGGCCGCTTCCCAGGGTGTCAACGGCAGGCGCAGGATTACGTCACGATCATCGAGTCGAAACAACCGATGCGGCAGTATATTCATTTCCAGGTAGAGATCGCCGGCCTCACCACCGGTTGGCGACGCCTGCCCCTGTTTTGCCAGCCGGATTTTCTGCCCGCTGTTAACGCCTTGGGGGATCTTGATCTTGAGCTTTTTCATCTCCGTCGCGCCCGGCGAGCGAGCGAATTGAATCGTCTTGCTGTCGCCGTTGAAGGCCTCTTCGAGGCTGATATCGAGTTTCAGCTGCAGATCGGCGCCACGCCGATGACCCTGTTGAAATGGTGAACCGCCGGCCTGCTGGTAACCGCCGCCAAAGATCGATTCGAAGAAATCGCTGAAATCACCTCCGCTGAAACCCTCGCCTCCGGCATAGCCGCCACGCTGAAAACCACCGCCATCGAATTGCTGACCGTGTTTCCAGTCCGCGCCGAAACGATCGTATGCCTGGCGCTTATCGGAATCCTTGAGCACCTCGTAGGCTTCGTTGATTTGTTTGAACTTGTCTTCAGCGCCCGCATCCTGGTTGACATCGGGATGGTACTTACGCGCAAGCTTGCGATAAGCTTTCTTGATGTCAGCTTTGTCAGCGTCGCGGGAGACGCCCAAAATTTGATAATAATCCTGGTATTTCACGTGAAAAGCGGCCGAATTTGATCCCTAATACATAGGTGTAATACAGGTTTTTTCAAGTCGCGTGAACTTCTTCCTCGACTTCATCCGGCGCATTCTCCGACCCCAGGGGTTCGGCCAGAAGCTCCAGTTCTTCGCTTTCCAAATCGTTATGCAAAGGTTCGATTTCGGGAATCGACCGGGTCACCTTGCTCGACATCTCGGCAAATCGTTCGACTTTGCCACGCAAACCCTGGCGACCCGTCAATGCCTTGACCGTGTCATTGTAGTGGTTGGTAGCGGCGCCCAGACTGGCGCCGGTTCTGGCCAGGCGTTCGGCCACCTTGCGCACCTGGTTGTAAATATCTCCCGCCTTGTCGCCGAGTTCACGCGCCTCGCGGGTACTGCGCTCCATCGCCCACAGATTGGCAACCGTGGTCAGGATCGGGATCAAAGTGGTGTGGGACACCAGCACGATCCCGCGTTCGTAACCATAGGCGAAAAGGTCTTTTTCGTACTTGAGCGCTTCGATATAGGCGGGTTCGATGGGCATGAACATCAGCACAAAGCTGGGGCTGCGGATACCGGCGAGATTGGTGTAATCCTTGCCCGCGAGATCGTCGATGTGGCGTTTTACCGCTTTCACATGCTCGTTCAAGGCAAGTTCGAGGTGCTCGTCGCTGTCGGCCGCGACCAGTCGGTCGTAGGCAGCGAGCGAAACTTTGCTGTCGATGATGATGTGCTTGTCATCCGGCAGCTTGATCAGAAAGTCGGTCTGCTTGCGCCTGCCTTCGACATCCTGCATCGAAGTCTGTTTCTGGTAGTGGTCATATTCGACCAAACCACTCATTTGCAGCGTTTTCTCGAGTTGCGTCTCACCCCAGCTGCCACGTTTTTGCGAGTCGCCCTTGAGCGCGTCGGTCAGATTTTGCGCATCGCTACCGATTTTCAGGCCGACCTCGAGAACCTTTTTAATCTCGCTCTCGAGCATTGCATTGCCCTTGACCGACTCGCTATGCACATCGTTAACCCGCTTCTGAAACCCCTCGACCTGCTCGCGAAACGGTTTCAACAGCGCCTCGAGTGAATCCTTGTTGGTCTTGTCGAAAGCGCGCGCCTTGTCATCCAGAATCTTGTTGGCGAGGTTTTCGAATTCAATCTTAAGCTGCTTGCGGTTTGCTTCGAACTGCTCGATCTTCTGCGCACCGAGTTCACGCTCTTTCTCAAGTAGCAGCTGTTTTGCCTGGCTGTCTTTTTCGGTCGAATGCAGTCTTTCTCGCAACGAGTATTCGCTTTGGCGGGTGGTTTCAAGACGCAGTCGCAACTCATGGGTGGTTTTCTGGTACTGGCGTAAAATGGTTAGCAACCCAAGCAGTAGCAGACCCGCGAGGCCCGCGATTATCCAGATCAAATCAACGTTTTCGATTGCTTGCATAACAAATATACATCGGTCGAGTCAGCCCAGTCTAACCGAGTTGGAAGCTTGTCGCGAGAGCTTGTTTAAGCGCTAGGACGCCGGATTGAGGGGGAGTAATTCAGCGCCGGCATCGATCTTCACGCCGTCGTGATTTTGCTGCAGCTGTCGACACAGTCGCCACAGTTTCCGGCCCTGCCATTGCGCGCGAGGTCCGGCATACAGACTCCGGTTCAGCGCTTCGATCTGATGCTCGAGATCGGCGCCCAGCAAGCGTCCAAGCTGATGCAGGTTGTCGATTTCATACGACACCAACAGGGCTCCGCCCCAGGCCAGTAAGGCCCGTCGTGCGCTGCCCGCGTCATCGTTGGCACAAGCCTGCTGCAACTGCCTGCTTGCCGCGCGCAGGCCCGGTTGCCCGGGTGTGGCGGCGTTGACCCGATTCGCCCGACGCGACCGAATCCACCAGACAAGCATCGTCGCGATCCAGCCGCAGGCCAGGAACAGGCTCAACCACAACCAGAAACGATTCGCCGCTATCACTGGCGGCGTTGACCCGGTCGTGGATACCGGTTGCGCCTCGCTGGCGCTGATCGCGGGGTTCACGATCAACTCGCGCGCGGGGATGGTCGCGGTTTCCATTTTCCCGGTTTGCCGGTTCCACCAGGGCAGATTTATTTCCGGTAACTGATAGCTACCGGCCGCGCCCGGGATCAGGGCTACTTTTTGCACGTGCTTGCCACGGATACCCTGTTTCGAACGCGTGGTTTCCAAGCCCGGCTGGTCGGGGTACTGCTTGAGGCCATCGACAAGCGGCAACTTGAGCGCCGGTAATTGCGCCGCGGTCAATCCATCGACGACTATGGTCAGGTTTCGGGTAATCGGCTCGCCGGCGACGAGCCGGTTGAGATCACCCTGCCATGCTTCGTGCAATTCAAGCTTGTCAGCCGGTAACCAGTGGGAACCGGTAAATTCGGCCGGGATCGGCGCGACATCGACAAATACCCGCTGTGACCGTACTCGCCGAATTTCGCCGCCGGTTCGAAACGGGTCGAATTTCGAGCCTGGGGGTAAACGCACCTCGGCAATCCCCGGGGCAATGGCAAGTCGCCCGCTTTGTTGCGGGAACAGGGCAAACTGTTTTTCGATCACCAGGTAGGACTTGTCGGCAATGCGCGTCTGGTACTGGCGATCATCGCCCAGTGGTTCGATTACGAGGTCCAGATCTTCGGTTGCAAGCTTACCGAACTGGTAATCGGAAATGTTGGTCGCACTCAGTAGTCGCATGGTCAGAATGACCTGGCTTTGCACGTAGACTTCGGCTTTATCCACCACCAGCTCCAGCACCAGCTGAGCATGCGGTACCGACGCCAGGCTCGACGGCTCGACCGTGACCTTGAAAGATTTACTGCGCTCCTTGTCGAAGCGAATCGCAGGAATGGTGTGCTCGCCTATCTGTTTGGGCATCAATTGCAGGGTCCACTTGACGCTGCGCTGGTACTCGCCGTTGATAATGCTGATGTTGTTGGTACGGTTGCTGCCGAGCAACATGAAATTCTGTTGCAGACCGGAAAAGTCAGGTTCGAGGTCCGGGCTTCGATCGACCGAAAATACCAGCTGAAAGGATTCGTTGACCTGGACTGGATTACGATCGATGGTGACCTCGATCCTGGCTAGGGCAGGCTGCATTCCGCCGAGTATCGATATAATTACGAGCAGTAGTATCCTTGCCAGAAAGGTGTTCACCAGGACTGCGCCTCCGCGTCAACACCACCGCGCTTACGGTACTGGTAGATAAATTTGCGCCGTAGCAAGCCCCCCGGGTCATCCGGTATCTTGCGCAACCATTGCTGTGCTGCCTGCTCTGACATTTGCCGATCGAGATTAGCCAGCTCATCTTCGGTCTGTTGCTGCCCTGGATCGTCAGTCTGGCCGGCCGACTCGGGCTGCTGATCGGGTTGTTGCTCCCCCGCTTGCGATTGGGCCTGCTGCTGATCCTGTTCACCGGTTTCAGCCTCGCTCGCCCCGGAGTCGGCCGATTGCTGCGATTCTGCGGATGGTGAATCGTCTTGCCGGGACTGCTGTTGTTGATCTTCGCCCTGTTGCTGGTCCGACTGCTGTCGGGATTGTCGATTCTCGAGCCATTCCTCGATTGCGCGCTTGTTGTAGCGAGCATCTTCATGGTCGGGGTTTTGCTCAAGCAACGAATCGTAAGCTTTCAGCGCTTCATCGAATCGTTCCAGCTTCGCGAGTGCGTTGGCACTGTTAAAAGCAGCCGCATCACCATCGAGTTGCCGCCAGGTTTTTAACGCGGAGTTGAAATCACCGGCCCGGTATTTCGATGAAGCCTTCCAACCCCGGTCATCGAATAACTCTGCCGCCGCGGCGTGCTCGCCCTGATCGAACAACCGACTCGCCCGCTGATCGCTATTCTGCCACCAGTCCTGCCACCCGATTGCCTGCGCCTCGGGGGGCGTAACCACCAGGTAGAGTGGAATCATCCATATCAATCCACGACGAAACGCGAGTGCCGCCAACGGTAACGCAAGCAGTAACAACCACGGACCGAGCTCACGCCACAGGTCGACCGAGGCGTCACCAAGGCGAGGGTCACGCTCATCGACGCTCGATTCCATCAGGTAGACCAGGGTGTTGATATCGATATCGTCGGCGCTGATCGTGGCATAGACGCCACCGCCCACCCGGGCTATCCGGCGCAAGTTATCTTCGAGCATCGCGGAAATGACGATCGCGCCGGCACGATCCTTGAGAAAACCCCCGTTCTTCAGCGGAACCGGCCCGCCTTCAGGGGTGCCGATGGCAAGTACCGAGAGGCGTTGGCCCGCCTTGTCCCGCAGCAGGGTTTCGATCCGCTTTACTTCCAGCTCGCTGAAACCGTCGCTGATGAACAGTACGTCACCGCGTGCGATACCACTATTTTCAAATAATTCCAGCGCAAGCTTCAGCGCGCGGTCGGCGCGCGTACCCTGGGCCGGCATCAACCCGGTTTCGAGGTCCGGTAACAACGCCAGAATGGTGTCTACATCACTGGTCAACGGGGTAACGGTGAAAGCGTCCGCAGCGTATACCACCATCGCCGTCTGCCCTTCGTTTCGCAGGTTCAAAATGTCGGCGATCTTGTGGCGAGCACGCGTCAGACGACTGGGTTTGACATCGGCGCTATCCATCGAGCGCGACAGGTCGAGCGCGATTACCAGCGCGTCCTGCTTTTGGTATACCGCTTGCGGCAATTTCTCCCAGGTCGGACCGGCGAGCGCGACTATGGATAATAGTGCGACGCTCCCGAGTATCCATCCGCTCCTGCCACGTCGATCGGCGTCACTGCCACTGAGCACAAACTGAAGCAGGCATTCATCGATGACCGCGCGCCAGCTACCACTATGGTGGCGTCGCGTTGCCAGCAACCACAGCACAACGGTCAGCGGGATCAGCATCAGCAACCAGCCTGGTCGCAGGAAATGAAACTGCTCGATCACAGTCGCCTCCACAGGCGCGGCGCAACCAGTATCGCGCCCAGGCCAAGCGCAATTGCCAGTGGCCATACAAACAGGGCAACCACCGGACGCAGGCTCTGGCTATCTCGCGGCAGCGGTTCCAGTTGATCCAGCAAATCGTAGATTTTGTCCAGTTCCTCGGTGTCACGCGCACGAAAATAGCGGCCGCCACTCAGGCGCGCAATTGCCCGCAGCGTTTTTTCATCGAGTTGCGCCGATGGATTGGTTCGACGCAGGCCAAACCAGGTGGCTTTAACCTGCTCGTCCGCGCCTATACCGATGGTGTATATCTTTAGCCCGCGCGCGGCGGCAATCTGCGCCGCCTTCAGGGGCGTGACTTCGCCGGCGGTATTGGCGCCATCGGTTATCAGTATCAAAACCCGTGAATTATCCGATTCGAGGTCGAGTCGTTTGATCGCAAGCCCGATCGCATCTCCGATCGCGGTTCGTTCCCCGGCAAGGCCAATCGCCGATTCCTGTAACAATCGATTCACGATTTTACTGTCGAAGGTTAGCGGCGCCTGCAGGTAAGCCCGGGTACCGAACAGGATCAGGCCAAGCCGATCACCTCGCCGGCGTTCGATGAATTTACTCGCCACCAGCTTGGTAGCCTGTAGTCGGTTAACCTGTTCACCTTCGATTTTGAAATCACCGGCACGCATACTGTCGGATAAATCGACCGCCAGCATCAGGTCGCGGCCACTGACCGGTATCGCGATCGATTCACCCAGCCACTGCGGCCGGCTCGCCGCCAGTACCAGCAATAGCCACGCCAGCAGACTAAGCCACTGGCGCCAGCGATGGATTTTAATTTCGCCGGGCGACATCGCAGCAAGCCTGAAATCATCCAGTGCTGGCACTCGCAAAGCGGCCTGTTGCTGCGGCGAACGTGACGGCAGGCCAAGGTAAACCAGCAACGGCAACGGTACCAGCAACAACACCAGTGGCCACTCAATTTGAAACATGGATCACGCTCCGTGGTAGCGCTTGCATCCAGCGTTCACAGGCCTGCAACAAACTGTCGATGTCACAGTCAAAATCGCGACGGTAGCGATCACGACCCAACAGTTCCAGATGCGCCGGGTTAAAGCTGTTGCCGGTATCCAGGCTTTGCAGTTGCGATAACCACAGCTCCCCGGTGGAAGCAGCATAACCGGTGCGCCCCTGGTAACTGATCACGGTTCGGCGCAACAATGCCGCGACATCCCTGACACTGGCGTTTTTACGCTGACCCGAAGCATACTGTTGCCGAATAAGGTCGAGTTCATCCAGGCACAGTCGCCCCAGCGGCCTATACCGGAAACGCCGTACAATCCAGGGTACGACCAGGATCAAGGTCAGCAACAGTGCCAGCGCGAACCACCAACCCGGCGCAGGCGGCCACCACAGACCGGCTTCCGGCAAATGAATTTCCCTGAGTTGAAGCTCGTTCAACGGCTTTGTAACCCCAGGCCGATTTTCAACTCGCTGAGCATATCCGCATCGGTCGCAATATCGATCTGGTACAGACCTAACTCGTTGCAAACACGCTTCAAATTCTGCAGGCGTTGATTAAAGCGTTCCTTGTACTGATCTCGCAGGCTGCGCTGCGCGGTGTCGATATCGATGCTGGTATCGCCATCGGTTACCCGGTATAAACCCGGCGGTGGCAATTCGCACTCGAACGGGTCATAGGTATGGATCATCACCACGTCATTGTGACGCGACAATTCGACCAGTTGTGCGCGACATTCGGCGTCGAGGAAACGGAAATCACTGAGCAAAACCACGAGACTACCCGGACGCGTTACCTGGCGTAATCGCATCAGTGCCTTGAGACCGGTATGCTGCTCGGAATCGTCGTCCTGATCCCGGTGCCAGGCACGGTGTGCAACCAGTTGCTGGATAAACTGCAACGCACCATGTTTTCCTCGCGTCGGGCGGAATTCGATATGCTGTTGCCCGGAAAACACCAGGTAACCGAGCCGATCACCATGCTGCACACTGCTCCAGGCCAATAGCGCGGCCAATTTTGACGCCAGCACCGATTTAAAGCAATGGCGGGTGCCGAAAAACATCGAGCCAGACAAATCCAGCCATAGCAGCACCGGGCGTTCCCGCTCTTCACGGTAAACCTTGGTATGGGTACGACCGCTGCGCGCGGTGACGCGCCAGTCGATGGCGCGAATATCATCCCCGGGCTGGTAAGGTCGGGATTCGTGATATTCCATGCCGCGCCCGCGAAACGCGGACAGGTGACCACCCGAAATTTGCGCTTTCACCAAATTCGAAATCAACGGCAAACTACGAGCGTCACGATTCAAACCGATCAGCGTCGAGAGCTTCACCCTTACGATGTCGTCACCAGTTTCCACGGCTTAACTGCTAGGGCACGGCGACCCGGGATAGAACTTCATCGATGCAGCGATCGGCGGTTCTGCCTTCGGCCTCGGCCTCGAAGCTCAATATGATGCGATGGCGCAATACGTCGGGCGCGATCAGCTGGATATCTTCGGGCACCACATAATCCCGGTTATTGAGCCAGGCGTAGGCACGCGCGCACCGGTCCAGCGCCATGGTTGCGCGGGGGCTGGCGCCATGCTGGATCGAACTGCCGAGATCCTCGCCGTAGCGACCTGCACTGCGGGTCGCGAGCACTATTTCGATGATGTAATCCTCGAGGCTGCTATCGAGATGAATATCGAGCACCGCGTCACGTGCCGCGAGCAAACTCTGTTGGCCGATAACCGGCGCTGGTGCGGGCTCCGCGGCGAATTGCGAACGCGCCTCCTTACGGGTCAATTCGAGAATCGCCTTTTCATCCGCCCCGCTCGGATACCCGACTCGAACGTGCATCAGGAAACGATCGAGCTGGGCTTCGGGCAACGGATAGGTACCTTCCTGTTCGAGCGGATTTTGCGTCGCCATAACCAGAAAGATTTCGGGCAGAAGGTAGGTCTTTGTGCCCACGGTAATCTGGCGCTCAGCCATGGCTTCGAGCAAGGCCGACTGTACCTTGGCCGGGGCACGGTTGATTTCATCGGCCAGAATCAGGTTATGGAACAACGGGCCGCGCTGAAACTTGAAGCTGCCATCCTGGGGACGGTAAATCTCGGTGCCCGTCAAATCGGCCGGCAGCAGGTCGGGCGTAAATTGAACGCGGTGAAAATCGCCTTCGATGCCTTCGCCGAGCACCTTGATCGCGCGCGTTTTGGCAAGCCCGGGCGCGCCTTCGACCAACAGGTGACCATCGGCCAGAATCGCAATCAGCAGGCGCTCGATCAAACCCTGTTGACCAATAATTTTGGCGCTAACCGCCTGTTTCAGTTTCAATATTTCCTGCTGTAACAAGTAATAGCCTCTCAATCTCGAATAGCACTAACTTGCGAATTATAAGGTCATTTCCGCGCAAGCGGGAATCCTATGGATGTTTAATGCCGCTTAAGATACCCGCTTTCGCGGGTATGAATTAAGTTAATGTTATTGTTTTTAACCTGAGTAATGTTGTTGATAGGAGTATTGCGTGCGTGCTTTAGAGTCCTGCAGCGGGTGAAAGTTTAACCGATTCGACCGGGCTTAACCCGCATTACTCACCAGCGTCGCAGCAGCAGGCTGCTGTGAGAAATGCGGGTCAGGGATGCAGATGTCCGCTCTTGACCCAGATTACGCTGGCTTCTTCGACGTAGGGACAATGCTCGCAATTGTGCGGGTATCGCAACCAGGTACCGGCAGGGTAGCGACCGCATTCATCTTGTAATTCCCCCGAAACCACGAAAATTTCCTTGCCACCAAAATTCCGTTGGCTGCGCAAGCGGGTGTCGGCAGGCCACTTCACCAGGAACACCGACTCCCGTTCATGATCGTGCAAAGGCATAATTTCGAGCTTCGACTCACCCGGCATCCAGGCCGTGTTGCGGGTATCGATGCGCAGCTGGGTGTCATCCGAAGAATCGAACTGGTCGAGTTTTACCAGCAGTATGCAACCCGGATCGCTGCTGGGCGAATGCTTCGAGCCGGGTGGATTACGGATGTAGGTTCCGGCGGGGTAATCGCCGTGTTCATCGGAAAATACACCCTCGAGCACCAGGATCTCTTCGCCCTTCGGATGCAGGTGTGCCGAGAAATGCGACCCCGCATCGTAACGCACCACGCTGGTAGTATGACCGTGTTCCGCCGCTTCTCGCGCCAGCGGTTTGCGCCACACCCCCGCCATCGGGCTCGCTTCCCAATCCATGGTCCCGGTATCGATCACGACAAGCTTGTCAAACTGCATATTCAGCATGCGAGCAATCTACCCGCACCGGCGCCATACATCAATGACATAAATCACAAAATCCCAAACGGGTGAAATTGACCGCAATTCATTGACTTAGTAGCAAAATAACATTTGTTTTGTGTGACCCGGCAGACAACTCCAGGGAGTGGTTTTTGAACGATTCCCGCTTGCGCCCAATACTGCCCGGAATATTTATACGATCAAGCAAAATGACTGCTTATTGGTCTCCGTCACAACGGCCCGACCCGGGTTCCATCCAGGTAAACGCGCGCTATTTGATAACTGGTTGATTTATCGGGTCTGGATATTGCCGGGGTTAACTTGTTGGGTGTTTTGGAATGGATAGCGCGGTCCGAGGTCTCGGCTCGAGGACCGGTATGACGGATTCTTGCCTGAACCTGTTCGGCTGTCCTGACCCCGCCCGCGCCCGGACGCCGGTCAACGTGCGTGGAATACTTTTTTGCCCGTCAAAAAAGTATTCCACAAACTTCTTAAGATAACACGCCCACTTCGGGTGATTGCTCGGATGACTTCATTGAGCCAGGCCGGATGGTGGATTCAGATCGCCTGGGCGAGTGCGTCAAGGCTTTCGCGCGCGTCGCCGAACAGCATGCGCGTATTGTCCTTGACGAACAACGGGTTATCGACCCCGGCATAACCGGCCGCCATACCGCGCTTCAACACCACCGTGGTCTTTCCTTTCCAGACCTCGAGCACCGGCATGCCGGCAATCGGACTTTCGACATCTTCCTGCGCCAACGGGTTGACCGTGTCGTTGGCGCCAACCACGATCGAAACATCGATATCGGGGAAATCGCCATTGACCTCATCCATCTCGTAAACGATGTCGTAAGGCACCTTCGCTTCGGCCAGCAATACATTCATATGCCCGGGCATACGGCCCGCCACCGGGTGGATACCGAAGCGCACCTTGACACCTTTCTTGATCAAGGTTCTGGCGATATCGGCGACCGCGTGCTGCGCCTGCGCGGTCGCCATTCCGTAACCCGGCACAATCATGACTTGCCTGGCACCACTCAATAATTGCGCCATGCCCGGTATATCGATGGTTTGCACCTCACCTTCGATGCTGGGACCGGAGGATGCGCCACGCGAGGTGCCGAAACCGCCGGCAATAACACTAATAAAATGCCGGTTCATCGCGCGACACATGATGTAACTCAAAATTGCGCCGCTACTGCCGACCAGGGCCCCGGTTACAATCAACAGATCGTTGGACAGCATAAAACCGGTCGCGGCAGCGGCCCAGCCGGAATAACTGTTCAGCATCGAAATCACGACCGGCATATCGGCGCCACCAATCGCGGCAACCATGTGGATACCGAACAGCATCGCGATTAGTGTCATCCCCAGTAACAGCATTGTCGCCTGCTGATGATCGGGTTCACCAACGAAATTCACGGCAATCACAACCACGCCGATTAACAATGCGAGGTTAAGCCAATGACGCGCCGGCAACATCATCGGTTGCCCGCCAATAATGCCGCTGAGTTTGCCATAGGCAATAACCGAACCGGTAAAGGTCAAAGCGCCGATACAGATACCGATATAAATTTCGATTTCATGAATCGACTTTTCGATCCCGCTGTATTGTATCGAACTGTCCAGAAAGCTGGCAAAACCGATCAGCACCGCTGCCAGACCCACCAGGCTGTGCAGGATTGCGACCAGCTCGGGCATTTGCGTCATTTGCACTTTACGCGCCAGCACAAAGCCGACCGCTCCACCGGCAATCATGATCACGATCAATATTTCGAGATGGCGTGTGACAAAAGCGATAATGGTGATCAGCGTCGCGATCGCCATGCCGATCATGCCGAACAGGTTGCCACGACGCGCGGTGTCGTTAGTACTCAAACCACCGAGCGCTAGAATAAACAAGGCCGCGGCGACGAGGTATGAAACAGTAATCAGACCAGTGGACATCGTCGGTTACCGCCTGAACATCTGCAGCATGCGCTGCGTAACGGAAAACCCACCGACGATATTGATGCAGGTTATGAACACCGCGATACCAGCGAGAATATAAATCAGATTGTCGGGATTTGATATTTGCGTCAGCGCGCCGAGCACGATGATGCTGCTGATTGCGTTGGTAACGCTCATCAACGGCGTATGTAAACTCGGGCTCACGTTCCAGATCACCATGTAACCGATAAAGCATGACAATACAAAAACGGTGAAATGATTCATGAACGATGGCGGCGCCACCTGCCCTAAACCAATCAGCGCCAGTCCGCCCAGGATCATCGGCAACCAGATGCTTTTAGCAAAGCGCGACATTGCGGAGACTTCCCTCGCAAGCTCCGGCTCGATGTTCCCTTCCTGCCCGGTTTCGGACTTGATCGCCTGACCGCCGAAACTGGGCTTGCGTGCAGCGCTGACCGCAATCGCCGGTGGTGGCCAGGTCACCTCGCCCTGGTTGACCACGGTCGCTCCACGGATAACATCGTCTTCCATGTCAATCGTGATCTTGCCGTCCTTGTGCGGGCACATTTCCATAATCAGGTTATAGATGTTGGTCGCATAAAGCTGGCTCGACTGCGCCGCCAATCGACTCGGCAAATCGGTAAATCCGACGATATTGACGCCATGGCGTATGACAGCCTCTCCGGGAACCGTGGCTTCACAGTTGCCGCCCTGCTCGGCGGCCAGATCGACGATAACGCTGCCATCGCGCATACTCTCGACCATAGCCCGGGTAATCAACTTGGGTGCGGGTTTGCCGGGAATCAACGCGGTCGTGATGATGACATCGACCTCGCTGGCCTGGCTCGCAAACAACGCCATTTCCGCGTCGATAAACTCCTTGCTCATCAGCTTGGCATATCCGCCTTCGCCGCTACCGTCCTCCGCAAACTCGAGTTCGAGGAATTCGGCGTCCATGCTCTCGATCTGTTCCTTTACTTCGGGTCGGGTATCGAAAGCGCGCACAATTGCGCCCAATGATTTGGCAGTTCCGATGGCCGCGAGTCCCGCGACACCGGCACCGATCACCAGCACCTTGGCCGGATCAACCTTTCCGGCAGCGGTAATTTGACCTGAAAAGAAGCGGCCGAAATAGTGTGATGCCTCGATCACCGCGCGATAGCCTGCAATATTTGCCATCGAGCTCAGCGCATCGAGTTTTTGCGCCCGGGAGATACGCGGAATACTGTCCATCGCCAGTGCCGTGGTTTTCCTGTCGGCGAGTTTTTGTAGCAAGCCTTCATTCTGGGCGGGCCAGATGAAGCTTATCAGCCGCGCACCCTCGGGCATCAGCTCAATCTCGTGTCGACCAAGCGCGTCATTGTGTTGCGGTGGACGTACCTTCAGAATCAGGTCAGCGGCGGCCCAGGCGGATTCGGCATCCGGTGCAATTTCGGCGCCTTTTTCGCGAAACGCCTGGTCACTGAAATTTGCTCCGGTACCCGCACCCGACTCGACGCTAACGCCAAAACCCGCTTCGACGAGCCTGGCAACCACTTCCGGAGAGGTGGCGATTCGTTTTTCATCGCTGTGGATTTCTGCTGGTATTGCTATGATCATTTTTATCCGCCCGCGGTGTATTACATCAATTTGAAATGAAATCGAGAATCAGTGCACCGAACTATCATTATTTTCTGGTGTATTTTTATGTCAACAGGCTGAACCCCTATTCCCGATGGACACCCTGCTCTTACTATGTGCATCATTCTGCACCAATCATCCGCCCCGGGCTATTCGATTTTTAGCTTAAGACTATGCAATTTTTTGATTCTATCATCCACAAGGCCCAAACAATACGCCGGACTATCGTCCTTGCCGAAGGTGAGGACCCACGCATCATCGAGGCCGCATATCGCGCCACCAGGGATGAAATCGCAAATTGCGTACTCGTCGGCAATGAAACCGCAATCCGCGCTCAGGCCGAGAAGTCGGATTTCGATTTAACCCGCATTAGAATCGAAGACCCGAAGGCTTCGCAATACCACCAAAGGTATAGTAAGGCATTGTGGAAACTGCGTAAGCACAAGGGCCAGACACTGGAACAGGCGCAGCAACAGGCGCGCGATCCACTGTGTTTTGCCGATTCGATGTTACGCGCCAACGATGCCGACGGTTCGATCGCAGGCGCCGTCTATACAACCGGTGACCGGGTTCGGTCTGCGCTTCAGATCGTTGGCGTTAAACCCGGGTTCACTTCGGCTTCGAGCTTTATGTTGATGTTGTTT
>CAZAVY010000042.1:0-25935 GCA_964488685.1 uncultured Gammaproteobacteria bacterium | reverse complement strand
TCCCGAGAAAACAAAGTCCTGCGTAATCATCGCGGCAGTTCATGAAATGTCCGGGCTAACGCATGGTTACCAGTTCTTCGGAACTGGTCGGATGGATAGCAACGGTATCATCCAGATCCTTTTTGCAGGCGCCCATTCGAATTGCGACCGCAAAACCTTGCAGCATTTCATCGACAGCCGGTCCGATCATATGGCAGCCGATCACTTTTTCCTCATCGTCCAGGCAAACCAGTTTCATCGAAGTTGGCAGATCATGTCCGCTAATTGAATTGTACATCGCGGTGAACCGGGTTTGGTAAATCTTGACTCGATCTCCAAATTCCTCGCGTGCCGCTTCTTCGGTCGCACCTACAGTACCGATAGGCGGGTGACTGAAAACCATTGTCGGAATCAACTCATAGTCGAGATGACGCCCAGCATCGCCATTGTAGAGGCGATCCGCCAGCCGTCTGCCGGCAGCGACTGCAACCGGTGTCAGGGCTGCGCGCCCGGTAACGTCACCGAGTGCAAAGATGTGACTTTGACTGGTGCATTGGTAGACATCGGTTTCGATAAACCCGCGCGCGTTAACCGTGACATCAGCTTTGTCCAGCCTCAGGGTATCGACATCCGGGTCCCGGCCAATCGCGTAAATAACTTGGTCGATATTCTCCAGGCTGGCACCGTGGTTGGCATCAACTGTCATCAGATCAGATGATGCGCGGGAAATTTGAGTAATCTGACACTCGGTGCGCAGCTCGATGCCTGATTTACCCAGTTCTTCCAGTAGCGTTGTTTTCAATAGGCTGTCGAATTCACCCAGCACGTGGTGTTTTCGCAAGAACAGAGTGACGTGGCTACCTAACGAATTCAATACGCCGGCCAGCTCCACCGCGATATATCCAGATCCAGCAATAGCAACCCGGGATGGTTGTTGCTCGAGTCCAAAAAAACCATCTGAATTTATGGCATGTTCGGCACCGGGTATTCCGGGCAATCGGGGATGGGTGCCGGTCGCAATGGCTATGTGTTTTGCCGAGTATTTTTTGCCTTTGACAATAATGGTGTTGGCATCGACAAAACTGGCCTCACCTTTGATTTCAGTGACACCGAGTTGCTTCAGGTAACCATGATAATAGCGATTGATATCACTGATATATCGCTCGCGTTTTTCGACTAACTTTGACCAGTCAAATCCATTCCTGGTCAAATCGTAACCGTAACCGCGGGCATCTTCGATCATGTGTGCCAGGTTGGCCGCAAACCACATTATTTTTTTGGGTACGCAACCGACATTGACACAGGTGCCGCCTATATCCCGTCGCTCGACAATCGCACAACGTTGGCCATAGCTTGCCGCGCGCTCGATAACGGATAATCCGCCGCTGCCGGCGCCAAGGGCAATCAAGTCATAGTCGAATTCGTGGGTCATAGGTTTTTCCATATTAGTCGGGCGAACTGTGCCAGTTTAAATTACAAGCTGAGATTTAAGACAGATTTTACCTTGATAATGTATTAACTAATCTTGCGGGCCCCATAGAATTCGATCCAGGTTATCACAGGTATCGATTTCAATAATTTTTATACCGTCGAAACGCACGCCTTCCTGTTTCAGTAACTGGGCCTGTTCCTGATAAGCGCTTGATCCAGTTTCAAAGGCCAGAGTTCGATTTGAACGAACCACACGAAACCAGGGCAGGGGGGCTGGAGAACGCCCGAGCGCGGCACCGACCATGCGCGAATAACGCGGAAATCCGGCTGCTCTGGCTACTTCACCATAACCCATGACTCTGCCAGGTGGAATAGCGGCGACGACCTGCCATACCCGGGGATCAAATTTGTCATGAAAACGACTCATGACATGAGTTTGCTATCGGTAATAGCCCGCATTTCTCGCCACCCTTTATAGTGCGACGGCACTATGGCGCACCCTGGATTCAGCGCCGTCGATGCCGGCAATTATTCGTGGTGTGCAAAATGTGCCCGCTTACCCAACTGAACCAATCGACGAACCTCGGACACCGCAACACTGATGGTCGGAAAATCGCAGGTTCGCATCGCGCTGAATTCGTTTAGAATGCTGTCATAACGTTGCAGGGCTTGTGCATTTTGTTGTTCCCAGATCGCCATGGCCTTGTTGGTATGGCGCTTGTTATCCACGATCTGCAATACCAATTCGGTCAGATTATGCTGGTTGGCATGCAAATCGTTTCGCAGGTTTAGAATTGCCAGGTTATTCCAGTGGGTGCGAACAATGGTGCTTGAAATCGCATTCCTGATCCAGTGCAATTGCAGCCGATCCGACAGGACATAGAATAACCTGGCGACAATTTCGGTGTCACTGTGTAACTTCGATTTGATTTCGATGATGTCAAACGCAGATGTCAGGGTGGTCTTGTCCACCAGTTCGTGCGCCAGTTCAGCCGGCAGCCGATATTTGACAAATCGTCTTTTGGTCGCGAGGTAGGCTTTACGGGATTGACCAACAATCGCAGTGGAAATGACATTGCGCAGAATCCTGGTATCGGTTTTGTAGCGTTCGATGAAATGACTGACATTGAATTCAGAGGGTTGATTGCGCAACAACCAGCTGATCGAACGCTCCAGCAGGCCGCTCACCGCCCGAAAACTGTCGTACCGATCCTGCTCGTTGACCACGTTATCAAGTTTTTCGAGTTTTCTCCAGGTATCGTAGAGGTCGAACACTTCAACGCAAACCACGTAGGCCTTGGCGATATCTTCGATAGTGGCGCCGGTTTCCTCACGAATCCGGGATCCGAATCCAATGCCGATATTGTTGGCGATCTGGTTACTCAATATGGTCGCAATAATTTCCTTGCGTAGCGGGTGTTGCAGAATTTCATCGGCATATCGTTCCCTTACCAGCCTCGGAAAATAACCCAGCAATAGCGAGTCATAACATTCTTCCGTCAGCGATGAGGATTCGAGCAGGGCGTTTTTATAGGTCAACTTGCTATAGGACAGCAAAATCGAAATTTCAGGGCGGGTCATGCCCCAGCCACTAGCGATGCGATCGGTGACCTGCTTGTCCCTAGGCAGGTTCTCCAGTTTTCGATTTATGATTTTACCCGTTTCGAGGTGGCGCATGAATCGCGCATGCTGATACATATTCAGCGCGGCATCCTGTACTATGCTGTCGATAATCTGGGTTTGCCGATAATTATTGAACAGACATTTCTGGGCTACTTCGTCGGTCATTTCGATCAATAACTGATTTCGCTCCTTGTTGCTCAAACGACCGGCCTTAACCAGTTGCGACAACAGAATCTTGATGTTGACTTCGTTATCGGAGCAATCGACACCCGCAGAATTATCGATAGAATCGGTATAAATCAAGCCTCCGGCAAGGGCGTACTCTACCCGACCACGCTGGGTGACCCCTAGATTACCGCCTTCGCCAATGGCTTTGGCGCGTACCTGCTTACCGTTAACTCGTATCGAATCGTTGCTTTTATCGGAAACATCGGCATCGGTCTCGTTGGACGCCTTTACGTAGGTGCCGATTCCTCCGTTCCAGATCAGGTCAACCGGTGCTTTTAAAAGGTAAACAATCAATTCGTTCGGCGTAAGATGATCCTCCTTGCAATCGATCAATTGTTTAGCCTCGGGCGTTAAGTCAATCTGTTTTGCCTTGCGTAAAAACACACCGCCGCCCTTGCTGATCAGTTTTTTATTGTAGTCGTTCCAGCTAGAACGGGTCAGCTTGAACATACGCTGCCTCTCCTGAAAGCTCTTTTTGATATCGGGTTTGGGGTCGATATAAATATGCATATGATTGAATGCGGCGACCAACTTGATACAGGGAGATAACAACATGCCGTTGCCAAATACGTCGCCCGACATATCTCCGATCCCAACCACGGTAAAAGCTTCCTGCTGAATGTTTTTACCAATACCTCGAAAATGTCGCTTGACCGATTCCCAGGCGCCGCGAGCGGTTATCCCCATTTTCTTGTGATCGTATCCCTGTGAGCCCCCCGATGCAAATGCATCGTCCAGCCAGAATCCATGAGCCGCGGCAATTCCATTGGCAACGTCCGAAAATGCGGCGGTGCCCTTGTCGGCTGCCACCACGAGATAGGGATCGTCCCGGTCATGAATCCGGGTATTCTCAGGTTGTTTTATCTCGGTTCCAACCACGTTATCGGTGAGTTCCAGCAAGGCGTGGATATAAAGCGAATAGCAAGCCTGGACTTCTGCATAAACTTCGGTTGCGGGTAGCTGCAAAATTTGCTTGGTAATAAAACCACCCTTGGAGCCGGCAGGGACGATTACCGCATTTTTCACCATCTGGGCTTTCATCAATCCCAGCACTTCAGTGCGGTAGTCCTCACGCCGATCCGACCAGCGAATCCCGCCACGAGCCACGCGGCCACCACGTAGATGAATGCCTTCGAAGCGTGAAGCGTAAACATATATTTCGACATGCGGGCTTGGCTTCGGCAGTTGCTCGATACGAAGGCAATCAAATTTATAACTGATATGGCCACTGGCGCCCGAGTTTTTCTGGAAGTAATTGGTACGTACGGTGGCATCAATCAGGTTAAGCAGGCGTTTGTATATCAGGTCATGATCCAGCGATTCGATATCATGCAGCTTTTTTTCGATGTTATCGAAATATTCGGCGTAGGCATTGGGTTTGGTGGTTTGCGGGTCGAATTTGTGTAAAAAAGCATTGACCAGCAACAGAGTAATGTCCGGGTAGCTGTTAAGGGTTTCGATAATATATTCACGACTATGCGGAAATCGGATCTGTTGCAGGTAGGCGGTATAGGCACGAAGAATCTGAATATTTCGAGCCTTGATACAGGCGCTGAACAGTAAATGATTGAACGCGTCATTCTCGCTATGCTGACACCAGATACTCTCGAACAGCTCGCTGAAATAGCGGGGTACTTTTTCAGGGCCGATGTTACAGATATCGTCACCACGTTCCAGCGTGAAATGATTGATCCAGTAATTGCGATTACTCAGTTTGATTCGGTAGGGCCGGCCGATCAGAACCCTGAGCCCCATCGACTCGAAAACCGGCATCGATTGAGACAACGGAATACTATCCTTTAGGGTGAATAGCTTGATCGAATAGTTTTCAGGGTCACGGAAAATTTTGACCAATCGCGCCTGAGCCCGGTTGCGGCTGCTCAAAGTCGCTAGCACCTCAAGGTCTGAAGCCGCATCATCGACCGAAAAATCGCCCTGGTAGTTCTCTGAAAAACTCTCTTTACTGAGCTTCAACTTTTTCAATGCAGAATCAGTATCAATGTGCTTGAATAGCTGCCGGCACCATTTATTCATATTCCTGATCCTGTAAGATTTGGCATTTATCGGTATTGTAAACCTTTTGTCGAAGCGAGTTAAAATCAATATCTGTCCTTCAGAAAATTTATATTCCCGTTACCCCCAAAGGCCACAGAAATGGATCGACTAGAATTTGTTGTTCCTCCGTTAGCGAAGGATGAGCTGCGTCAGAAGATTCGCAGTAGTTACCTGCGGGATGAATCACAAGTAATCGACGATTTACTTGCCAGCGCCTGCCTCGGAGAGCGGCAACGCAGTGTGATCAGTTCCGTGGCGGCGGAATTGGTGAGAAAGGTTCGCGGCAGTAGCCGCCCGGGCATGATGGAGAATTTTCTCGCGGAATACGGACTGACCACAAAAGAAGGAATCGCGTTGATGTGCCTCGCGGAGGCCTTGTTGAGAGTGCCGGACGCAAAAACCATCGACGAATTGATTGAAGATAAAATCTCTCCGGGACATTGGGGAGAGCACCTGGGGCATTCCGGGTCTCCATTGGTCAATGCGTCAACCTGGGCCCTGTTGTTAACCGGTAAAATTGTAGCACCCGAAGACGAAAAGGGTATGCGTGTGACCCTGCGCAGTCTGATGAAGCGGCTTGGCGAACCGCTGGTGCGCAATGCGGTCGCGCAATCAATGCGTGAGCTTGGTCGGCATTTCGTACTCGGCACCAACATCGGTAGTGCCGCCAAACGTGCCAAACAACTCGAAAAACATGGCTACACCTATTCCTACGATATGCTCGGCGAGGCTGTCCGCACCGAGTCCGATGCGCGTCACTATCACCTGGCCTATTCTGATGCGATTACGGTACTGGCAAAAGATTGCCGATATCAAAGCCCTCGTGACAATCCCGGAATATCGGTAAAACTCTCGGCCTTGCACCCACGTTACGAAATCGGCCAGTACCGGCGTGTCATGGATGAACTGGTTCCGCGCGTGGAATCTCTGGCAATGCTGGCCTGTTCTGCAAACATGGGATTCAACATAGATGCCGAGGAGGCTGAGCGGCTCGATATTTCACTCGATGTAATCGAAGCGGTACTTTCCAATCCTGCATTACGCCGCTGGGATGGTTTCGGTGTGGTAGTGCAGGCCTTTGGAAAACGAGCCACACAGGTTCTGGACTGGCTTTACCACCTTGCCCGCAGACTCGACCGTAAAATCATGGTGCGCCTGGTAAAAGGCGCCTATTGGGATACCGAAATAAAACGTGCACAGGTGCTTGGGCTCACTGGTTACCCGGTGTTTACACGCAAGGTCAACACGGATTTATCCTACCTCACCTGTAGCAGAAATCTGCTGGCCATGACCGATCGAATATATCCGCAGTTTGCCACGCATAACGCACATTCGGTCGCCGCGGTTCTAGAGCTTGCGGGGGATCAAAAAAACTTCGAGTTTCAACGCCTGCACGGTATGGGAGAAGCGTTGCACGCACATGTACATCGTCATTATGGTACTCGTTGCAGAATTTATGCCCCCGTCGGAGAACACCAGGATCTGCTGGCCTACCTGGTCAGACGGCTACTCGAAAACGGGGCAAACAGCTCTTTCGTCAATCAGATTGTCGATACCAGCATTACGCCCGAGTCGATAGCAGGTGATCCCATCGCTGTCATTGGCGAGCTTGAACAATCATCGAACCCGGGCATTCCGATGCCGACAGATCTTTATGGCGATGCTCGGCGCAATTCGATGGGTTGGGATCTTACCGACCTGGATTGCCTGCACGATATCGGCAAGCGCCGTGAATTATTGGTCGCAAAAATATGGCAGGCAAGCCCGGTTACGATAAACACCGCAAATTTAAAACTGAAACGGAAAGTTGTTAATCCCGCAAATCCAAAGGACAGCGTCGGCGAGGTGCTCGATGCCGACGCCGAGACTGTAGATCTGGCCTTACAAAATGCAGTAGAGGGGTTTACGGCCTGGTCGGAATCGGATCGAGGGCATCGAGCCGAATGTTTACAGCGGGTCGCCGATCTCTACCAGCATAACGCCGTCGAATTGTTTGCCTTACTGGCGAGAGAAGCCGGCAAGACCTTGCTTGATGCGGTGGGCGAGGTTCGCGAAGCAGTCGACTTCGCACGTTATTATGCAAGCCAGTTGGAGTCACAGGATAGCAACCTCAAGGCTCGCGGCGTTATAGCCTGCATTTCCCCGTGGAATTTTCCGCTTGCGATATTCAGCGGCCAAATATTCGCAGCGCTCGCCGCGGGAAACTGTGTCATTGCAAAACCGGCAGAGCAGACCAGTTTAATCGCTTGCTTTGCCTGCAAACTGATGCACGAGGCGGGTATCCCCGTCGCGGCGTTGCACCTCTTGCCTGGAAGCGGTGCAATCGTTGGTGCCGCGTTGAGCGCCGATGCCCGCATCGCAGGAATTTGCTTCACAGGTTCCACCGCTGCCGCGTTGCATATCAATCGCAGTATGGCCCGACATTTACCGACCGCGGCGCCATTGATTGCCGAGACGGGTGGTTTGAACGCGATGATTGTCGATTCCACAGCCTTGCCTGAACAGGTAGTGCGGGATGTCATTACCTCGGCCTTTCAAAGTGCCGGACAGCGTTGTTCAGCGTTACGCATGCTTTATCTGCAAGAGGACGTCGCCGACAAAATTCTTGAAATGTTGTTTGGCGCCATGGATGAACTCGAAATAGGCAATCCCTGGTTGCTGGCGACTGATATCGGTCCGGTAATCGATCCGGCCGCCTGGCAAAAAATCACATCACATTGCGAGTATATGGAAAAACAGGGGCGCATACTCAAGACTCTGGGGATTCCGCCGCAAGGCCTGTTTATCGCACCCACCGTAATTCGGCTCGACGGTATCGAACAACTGGATGAAGAGATTTTCGGACCCGTGCTACACGTCGCCAGATTTGCCGCGAGTGAGATCGATTGCGTCGTCGATTCTATAAACAGGCAGGGATACGGTCTTACCTTCGGTATTCATACCCGGGTTGATTCCCGTGTCGAACAGATCGTAAAACGCATCAAGGTCGGTAATATCTATGTCAATCGCAACCAGATCGGTGCCGTAGTCGGTAGCCAGCCATTTGGAGGTGAGGGCTTATCGGGAACCGGCCCAAAGGCTGGCGGGTCAGGTTATTTGAAGCGCTTCGTTGCCGCTCCAGTGCCGCAACACGCTTGTGAACACCGGCAGAAAATAAATACTGCGACACTTCAACAACTGCTGGCCGAAGCGCTCGGTTTCAAAGCGTTCGAGAGACCTGATGATCTCACCAGGTTGAATCAAATAGCGAGTGAGAATGGTCTTAATTGCGAACTCAAGTCAGTCATTGGTATGGAGAACATGCCGGGCCCAACCGGGGAAAGCAACCAATTATCGGCCCATCCCCGTGGCCTGGTTTTGTGCCTGGGCCCAACACGGGCTGATGCAATGCTGCAGGCGGTAACCGCCCTCGCACAGCAAAACCCGGTTTTAATTGTCAGCGACCAGGCCGCTAAGATATGTGCAGTCTTACAGGACGCAGATTTCCCTGCTATCGGCATCGATGGGATGATCGAAACCGCGGCGCTCGAGTATGCGACAGGTATCGATGCCGTCATGTCGTTTGCATCAGATGATTGCCTGAGTGCCTACCGCATAGCGTTGGCGGACAGGGGCGGCAAGCTTATTCCCTTAATTTGCGAGGCCGAGGCCTATGAGCGCCTGATTATCGAACGCCACCTATGTGTCGACACCACAGCCGCAGGCGGTAACGCCAGCCTGATTGCCGCAGGAAGCTAGCCTATAACCCGGTAAAACTCGCCGTGATTGCAAACCGCGCAACGAGGTATCCTGCCCGCGTCGGAAAGCTGGATGTTGGCGCCACAGTGGTTGCAACACAGGGTGCCTGCATTGCAGACTTCACCGCTTCGATAAAGGCTCGCTTGATGATCTTCATTTTCAAAGGCGCGAAAATCAAGCCAAGCCTTGTCTGCCGATCGGGCAATCAAATCGATGAAACGATCTTCTGCCAGGGTCAGGTCGAAACTCAACCAGTCTTTTAATTCCTTACTTTGTTGATTCAGGGTTTTGTTGGCTTTTTGCATATCGCGCTTCAGGGTCGTGGCGAGACTTTCGGCTTCCTCCTGGCTCAGCACAAACAGTTCGCGCGCCAGTAGCTGTGCATTGTGCACCATCTCTTCAACCGTTGGCGCTATTGCTTCTTCGGCATTGTGAATTGCTTCACTGACCTGATCCACCATGTGATCGAAAGCGGCAACCAGTTTTTCGCGGCCCCTGATATCCATGAATCTATTAATAGCGCATAATATTGGAGTGCACAAGCTTAGTACTCCTTCAATTCCGATGACACGAACCAATTCCAGACCGTCACCAGCGCCGCTTTTTAAATGGTGGTTGCGTCTCGCAGCATTGCCCGCTGGCGGCCGTCTGTTCAGCTTCGTTCTTGGCTGGATAGCGCCTTACAGCGGCTCGATCAAAGCCCTGGTCGAAGAGATTAAACCTGGCTATGCACGTGTAAATTTGAAAGATCGACGAAAGGTTCGCAACCATTTGCGTTCGATACATGCAATTGCGCTGATTAACCTGGGTGAAATCGCCACGGGCCTTGCGGTGCTATCTACCCTGTCTGAAAACATGCGCGGCATCGTACTTAATATCAATGCTGAATACGTTAAAAAAGCGCGTGGCAAGCTTACCGCCATCGCCGAATTTCAACTGCCCCAACCACTGCTGGACAATACCAGTTGTGAGGTAGTGGCCGAGTTGAAAGATCAAAGCGGCGAAACAGTATCACGGGTTCGCGCGACCTGGTTGATTGGATACAAATCAACATGAATCGAGAGCAACCCGCTGCAGCCGCGGAGTTTTGCAAACAACTCGGCATTCGCTATCCGATCATCGGCGGTGCTATGTATCCCTGCAGCAATCCCGAGCTCACCGCCGCTGTTTCACAGGCTGGTGGTATCGGGATTCTACAGCCGATCTCACTGACTTATGTGCATGGCCATGAATACCGTGAAGGGATCCGCTTGATGCGCAAACTGACTGACAAACCGATTGGCATGAATGCGTTAATTGAAAGGTCTTCGAAAAAATATCACCAGCGAATGTCTCAGTGGATCGATATCGCCCTGGAAGAGGGCATTCGGTTCTTCGTGACATCGCTCGGAAAACCCGATTGGGTCGCGGATCGGGTACATGCCACAGGCGGTCTCGTATACCACGATGTTACCGAGCTGAAGTGGGCAAAAATAGGGCTGGATTGCGGCGTTGACGGATTAATTTGTGTGAACAACCGCGCCGGCGGCCACGCGGGACCCAGGTCGATGCAACAAATTTATGAAGAATTGCAGGTGCTCGGCGCACCACTGGTTTGCGCCGGTGGTGTCGGTGGTGCAGAGCAACTCTGGCAGGCGCTGGATGCCGGTTACGCAGCCTGTCAATTGGGCACCCGCTTTATCGCCAGCTTTGAATGTCGCGCAAGCGCGGCATATAAACAGGCGGTAATCGACGCAAAGGAAACCGACATCGTCCTGTCGGAGCGTGTCACCGGTACTCCGGTATCGGTGATTAATACCGAATTCATCAAACGTAGCGGTACCCGCTTGGGATGGCTATCGCGCTGGATGCTTTCGGGAAATAAAACCAAGCACTGGATGCGCCTATTTTTCGGGTTGAAATCGATATGGCAATTGAAGCGCTCATCTTTAGATGAAAAAGGCGAGAAAGATTACTGGCAGGCGGGTAAGAGCGTATCCGCTATCAGCAGTGTTGAAACCTGTGAAACCATAGTGCGACAGCTGGCCGTAAACCAGGTTTAAAAATTATGCAAGATACCCTGTTCTATGTTCACGATCCCATGTGTAGCTGGTGCTGGGGCTTCGAGCCAACGCGTCGAAAAATCTTCGAAGCGCTAGCTGGCAAATTTCAAATTCAGCGGATGGTAGGTGGCCTCGCTCCCGATTCCGACACACCGATGCCCGAAACGATGCGCCAGATGTTGCAGCAAACCTGGCATCGGATCGAGGAAACGATACCCGGCGCCAGATTTAATTTCGAGTTTTGGCAAAAATGCTCACCACGGCGCTCGACTTACCCCGCCAACCGTGCCGTACTCGCCGCCAGAAAACAGGGCGATGAATTTGACCCGCTAATGACTTTCAGAATTCAACAGGCTTACTACCTGGAAGCCACTAATCCTTCGGACAATAGCACCCTGGTTAAACTGGCGACAGATATCGGCCTTGATGGGGAAAGGTTTTGCGTTGATTTACTTGCGGATACCACGCAACAGGAGTTGTTGACGGAAATCCAAAACACTCGAGCAATGGGTATCGATAGTTTTCCAGGCCTGTGCGTGCGCAAGGGTGGCGAATTGCGACCTATAGCCTTGAATTATACCGACGCGGAATCGATGCTGAACCAGATCGAGGCTATTTAAAGAATAGCGTCCCGTATTTCCTCGACTTCAATGACTCCGCCGATCACGCTGATTTCTTCCAGGCCATCCCGCATCCCCAGACGATCGAGGGCAGAAACCTGGCCCTGATCAATATTCGCCAGGGGGTGGTTGTCGTCGTTGAGGGTCTGTAGCAATGCAACCTGAACGATATCGACATAGTCGGTTTTACCGTTGTCGCCATCACGATCGATATTCAGATGTTCTGAAGGCACTTTAACCAGGGCGTTGCTAAATCCCCAGATCTTCAGGATTTCACACCCCACCAGCGGGTATATCTCATACAGCAACTGATCCAGAGCCTGGGAATTGTTCAACAGGACCGGATCACTTTCAGCCTTTACCAGGATCGGAGCCAGGCCTATCGAATGCGTCAGGCCGGCGAGCAGGGCACTATCTGAATCGAGACTGGTTGAATGTTTCGCAATCACCGCGCTCAGGGCTGCGACATCGGTGCTTTGTTTCCAGGCCCTGCGCAGATAGAGGTCAACCACTGGATGGGTAGCCTGAAATAATTGCTTCATTACCAGGCTTGTCGCCAGGCTACGAACCGTGTTGAGGCCCATGCGCATCGCGGCGGATCGAACTGTTTCCGCAGGATTAACACCGCGATAAAGCGCCGAATTTCCTACCTGAACGATACGCGCCGAAAGTGAGGCATCGGTTTCGATGATCTTTGCTACATCGGTGATCGAAGCATTTTCATCGTCTGCGGTCTCGCGAACCCTGATCGCAACCTCGGGTAATGTCGGTAGAGGCAAACGATCATATTCCAGATCGTCGATGATGGATTCAGCGGTAATACTCATGCTTTCCTGATAATTTGAAACATCCAGATACGAGTATAGATGCCAAAATTATTTTCGCAGCTTGCAAGCTGCGATTCCCTGGATTTATCGGACTGCGGGTCAATTCTCGAGCGAATAGGGCAGATCGATGTTTTGAATTCGAGTGTCAGGTTGTTTCAACAGGCTCAAGCTGCCGGCCTCCGCTTTTGCAATCTGTGCAATATAGAGGCAGTGACAAACTCCGTCCTGATCAAACTCGGCATCGACAACTTTACCGCTACCGTCAATTTCAGTTTTACCCTGTGCGACGATTTCATCGCCCGGCAACGGCAAGCACCCGGTTTCGAGGCGAGCCAGAAACATGCGTCGTTTCAGTTTGCCAAGATATTGCATACGGGCAACGATTTCCTGACCTGGGTAACAGCCTTTTTTGAAACTAACGCCATCCAGGGCACCTAAATTGGCCATTTGCAGCACGAATTGCCCTGCAGTTTGCGGGTAAATTGCAGGCATTCCAGCCTTGATTTCAGCGAGGTGCCAGGATGCAAATGACGCAATCTGCAGTTGAGCTGTGAATTGATTCCAGGTTTCTATCGCCTCGACGGCAGACAAGAACATTAACAGGAATCGATGCTGCGACCCCTGGGGTTCCAATTGCAGGGAAATAACTGAATCATTTTGTAACACCGAACCCGGCGCGGGCGGCATTAAAGAATGACCGATAAACGCCGGCTTGTCGGTATGCACCCCGATACGCGCAAAATAGTCACTGGCGTCGGCAAGCGTTACCCGGCCCTGTACGATATACTTGTACAGGGCTTCCAGTAACGGTAATACCATGGCCCGCGTGGTTAGCAGGAGGTAACCGTTCGAAACCTGTATCACCCGGAAGATCCCGAGCATTCGGCCCTTTGGGGTGGAATAGGAACTTAACTGGTATCGGGATTCGTCGATGAAATCGATATCGTTGCTGAGCTGGTTTTGCAAGAAATCGGCAGCATCTTCGCCGCTGACCAGAATCAGGCCGAGTTCATCTGTGGCGCAGATATAATTTTCATCGACGAAGCTGGCACTTTGCCTTTTGCTGAATTCCTGCCACTGAATCATTTTACCGATTCCTGTTGTTGAATCGCCCAGTCTATATGATGTTGGACGAAAGCACTTTGCCCGGCGTAGTTATTTTTCAGCATCGCAACTATATGTGGATCCCGGGGCGCATTTCCAAGCGCGATCACGATATTCCGTAACCAGCATTGATAACCGATACGACGGATCGCGGAACCTTCCATTTTTTGCAGGAATTCGGTTTCCGACCATTGGTAGCACTGCATAAGGGAAATACTGTCGAGCCCATGGCGCGGTTGAAAGTCGGGTTCGCTAGTATACCTGGCGAAGCGATTCCATGGGCATACCAATTGGCAATCGTCACAACCATAAATTCGATTTCCGATTGCTGCACGAAACTCCAGTGGGATTTCCGAACGATGTTCGATAGTCAGATAGGATATACAGCGCCTCGCATCAACCCAGTAAGGTTCAACGATGGCTGCTGTCGGGCAAATATCGATGCAACTGGTGCAACGACCACAATGATTGGCGACAGGTGAATCGATTTCCAGGGCCATATCGGTAAAAATTTCTCCGAGAAAAAACCAGGAGCCATGTTTACGATGCAGGAGATTACTGTGCTTTCCCTGCCAGCCAATGCCGGCTTTAGCCGCAAGCGCTTTTTCCAGTACTGGTGCGCTGTCGGTAAATACGCGGTATCCCATTTCGCCATAAACTTCACGGATTCTATCGGCCATTTTCTGTAGTCGCTTGCGCATCAATTTGTGATAGTCACGCCCAAGTGCATAACGGGAAATATAGGCCAGATCTTTTTGCTCGAGCAGGTCCAGTGGATTGCGCGATTCTTCGACCAGGTAGTCTAGCCGCACACAGATGACCGACAGGGTATCTGGCACCAATTCGGGGGGATGCAGGCGTTTGCCGACATTGCCTGCCATGTAGCTCATCTCGCCGTGATAATTTCGCGCGATCCATTCGGCGTAATGTCGATGATGCGGATCGAGATTGACATCGGTGATGCCGACTTGTTGAAAGCCAAGTTCGCGGCCGATATTTTTAATGGTTTCTGATTTCGACAAGGGTTAATAATAAATAGCCAAGCGGTTAAATCGCCGCGATGCAGGTGCAACTTTCTCGGCGACTGGTACAATATCGTATTTTAGTTCAAATCTGAAATGTCTATCTACCTTGCAATTGCAGCGGGCGGTTCATTGGGTGCCGTCTCCCGTTACTGGATGTCGACCACCGCCAACCAGTGGCTCGGCCAGGAATTCCCCTATGGTACCCTGGCTGTCAATCTACTGGGATCACTGTTGATGGGGTTTCTATCGGTGCTGTTGGTGCAGCGTTTTAATGTCAGTGATGAAATCAGGGTTGGACTGTTGGTCGGATTTCTGGGTTCATTCACGACTTTTTCAACCTTCGCCATGGACAATCTACACCTGGCAGCCAACGACGCAATATTTCAAGCTGGGCTCTATATCCTGCTGAGCCTGTTATTATGTATTCTCGGCGCCTGGGCAGGGCTCGCAACCGCAAAACAATTGATCTGAAAATGCTTGATCCGAAGATATTACGTGGTGATCTGGACGCGGTTGTCGATAAATTAAAAATCAAAAACTTTGATTTTGACGTTACCGCTTTCAACCGACTGGAACAATTGCGCAAATCTCTGCAGGTAACCACACAGACGCTGCAAGGTGAGCGCAACAGTCGTTCAAAAGCAATTGGAGATGCAAAAAACAGAGGTGAAGATATCCAGCCATTGCTGGATGAAGTTGCCAAGCTTGGGAATCGTTTAAAGACGGCTGAATCCGATTTGACGATCTTGCAGAGTGAACTCGATGTCCTCCTGCTGGAAGTTCCCAATTTACCCGATGAGTCCGTGCCGGCAGGAAATACCGAAGACGATAATTTCGAGGTACTGCAATGGGGTGACCAGCCAGAGTTTGATTTTAAACCCGGAGATCACATCGAACTCGGCCAGGCCCTGGGCGGCATGGACTTCGAGCGTGCGGCAAGGATATCAGGTGCCCGCTTTGTCACCATGACCGGACCCCTGGTCACACTACACCGGGCCTTGATTCAATTCATGATAAATCAGCATATACTCGAGCATGGTTACACCGAAACCTATGCCCCTTATCTGGTAAACGAGACCAGTCTCATAGGGACAGGTCAACTCCCGAAGTTCAAGCAGGACCTGTTTCATATCGACTCCGAAAATCACAATCTTTACCTGATTCCAACCGCCGAAGTGCCGGTTACAAACTTCGTAGCGGAGTCCATTGTCGAGGATAAGCAGCTGCCAATAAAATTCGTAACGCATACCCCGTGTTTTCGTTCCGAGGCAGGCTCTTATGGCAAGGATACACGGGGTATGATGCGCCAGCACCAGTTTGAAAAAGTGGAACTGGTGCAAATTGTTAAACCGGAGGATTCCATGGATGCACTGGAAGAACTGACCGGGCACGCTGAGGCTATCCTGAAATTGCTGGGGCTTGCTTATCGCAAGGTCATACTCTGCGGTGGTGATCTGGGTTTTGCCTCCACCAAAACCTATGATCTCGAAGTCTGGTTACCCGGCCAGGATGCTTATCGGGAAATCTCTTCCTGCAGCAATATGACCGATTTTCAGGCTCGACGCATGAAAGCACGCTGGCGCAACCCGGCCACAGGAAAACCGGAGCTCGTGCATACCTTAAACGGTTCGGGACTTGCCGTAGGTCGCTGCTTGATCGCCATCATGGAAAACTATCAGCAAGCCGACGGTAGTATCAGCATTCCCGATGTACTGCGACCATACCTGCACGGCATGTCTGAAATTCGAGTTTAGTATAGCTATACTGTGCAAGAATGTTGCAGATTCGGATACCCAGATGAAACTGTTCGCGAAACTTATGATTGCACTGCTGTTCATCGCAATACTATTGCCTTTCACGATTCTGAAAGATGACAACGGAAATAGCATGATGAGTTTCTCGGATTTTAAACTGCCGGATTTCAACCTGTCGGATTTCAAATTTCCTGATCTGTCAAAATTCGACGACAGTAAACCGATACCCGCTTCGGATGATGACCTGGAGGGCAAGGATCTGTTTTATAAATGGTACGATAGTGCAGGAAACGTGCAGTTCACGAGTGAACCGCCCGCGCAGGGCATCGAGTATACCGTCAAGGGTTACAATCCCGACGCAAACGTTATCCAGGCGGTAAAATTGCCCCCAAAAGCAGTCAAGTCGAATGAGCCGGAAGGCAGCCAGCTTAAAAAATCTGCCCCGGGCAAAATCGACGATCCGTATTCGCAGAACAACATTAAAAAATTGTTCGAAGACAGTAAGAATATCCAGAAATTGCTGAACCAGCGATTTAAAGATCAGGAATCCATAATTAATCAATAAGAGACGTTTACGCATGAAATTGACGATATTAATCCTACTGGCGCTGGTCAGTTTCAGTCTGATTGCGGCTGGGAAAACCGCTTTCATTAATTCAAAAGTACTTTTGGAGGAATCTCCGCAGGCGATCGCCGCCAACACCAAATTGCAGGAGCAGTTTGGTGAACGTGAACAAAGTTTACGCCAACTCGCACAGAGCATTCGGCAGATGGAAAAAACTCTTAAAAATGACAGTGCCATCATGAGCGATGAGCAAAGGAAAAAGGCCGAGGATAATATTATTCAGAACAAACGGCGTTTCCAGTTTGAGCAACAATCGCTTAAAGAGGATCTGCAAGCCAGGCAGCGTGAGTTGCTAAAGACGGTGCAGGTTTCGATAAAAGCGGTAATTGAAAGCTATGGCAAAGCCAATGGGTACGATTTTATTTTCACCGACACCAGCATCGCATTTGCCAGTGACACGGTAAATATTACGCAGAATATTCTAGACGAACTCAAGAAATAATCACCCCCCCGAACCACATAACAAGGTTTCAGGGAAGTTCCGCTATTGATCCTGTCCCGTATCAGCTGCTGCCGGGGTTGTGTTTGTAACCGGTTGGGCCTCCTCAGGATTCGACCTGGCGTTATCAACAGCCGATTTAACGCTCTCGACAGGAATGGGTTTCGCCTTTGCCGGCTCGGTTCTTGTTTCTGACATGCCTTTTTTGGATCCGGAACTATCCCCGCCGCTATTTTTACTGGCAGCTGAATCGGTCTTGGCGGCTTCTTGCGATTTTGTATTCGCAGTTGACATCGTCGTATCCGAACGGGTTGACTCGCTGTTTTCATCGCCTGGGGAGGATTCGGATTTATGCTGGCTTGTGTCGGCCACGCCTTCTTGCCGGGGCTTGCTCTGCTGCCGGGGTTTGCTCTGCTGCCGGGGCTTGCTCTGCTGCTGAGGCTTGCTCTCCGGCTGAGGCTTGCTCTCCGGCTGAGGCTTGCTCTCCGGCTGAGGCTTGCTCTGCTGCGGGCGGGCGCGATTATTTCGTTTTCCACCTTGATTTCCAGTTCGCGACCGAGCGGAGCGTGACTGACTACCCCGTCGGGCCTCGGTCGCTTCAGGTTTTTCCGAATTATCCTGGCCCTTGCCTTTCGGGGTGTCATTTTTATCGATATCGCTGGCACGAGCTGAATTATTATTTCGCTGGCGATTTTGAGCGGCGCGAGGTTTTCCCCGGCGTCCACGATTGCCACCCCGATTACGGCGATTATTGGGTTTAACCTGTTGTTCTTCCTCGGCTTCGGCCGATTTACCACCATTACCGACCAATAGGTTTACAATTCTGCCAATAAAGCTGCCTTCGGCAGCGGCCGGTTTTTTTGCGGGCTGGGCAGTAGGACGCGGGGTAGGGGGTGGTACTGTTTGAACCGCCGCCTGTTCGGTTGTCGCAGGCGTACTGCCTGCCATTTCGATTAGATTCAACGGTTCTTCTGCAGTGGTCATCTCGTAAGACTTCTTGTAATTCGATTCGTGACGGTGCGTATCGTTATCCTTGACACGTTCAATGACGTAATGTGGCGTTTCCAGTTTCGGATCAGGAATGACGACTATATGTACCTCACGCCGTTGTTCTAGAGCATCGATCTTGTCGCGTTTTTCATTTAACAGGTAGGTAGCACATTCGACTGGTATTTTAGCCAGAATTTTACCGGTATTGTCCTTCAGCGCCTCCTCTTCCAGCAGGCGTAACACAGCTAATGACAGCGATTCGATGTCACGAATCGTGCCTTGTCCACTGCAACGGGGGCAAACAATCCGGCTCGATTCTTCCAGTGACGGGCGTAACCTTTGGCGTGACATTTCTAGCAACCCAAAGCGTGAAATACGTCCAATTTGCACCCTTGCTCGATCGTCATATACTGCATTGCGTAACCTGTTTTCGACCTCACGCTGGTTCTTGTTTTGCATCATGTCTATAAAATCGATCACGATTAGTCCGCCCAGATCCCGAATCCTGAACTGGCGCGCAATTTCATCGGCGGCCTCGAGATTAGTGACTTTGGCAGTTTCTTCGATATCGCTGCCGCGGGTAGCGCGCGCGGAATTAACGTCTATCGAAATCATGGCTTCGGTATGATCGATAACGATGGCACCACCGGATGGCAGATTAACTTCTCGGGAAAAGGCGGATTCGATCTGATTTTCGATTTGAAAACGATTGAATAATGGCAGTTTGTCTTCGAAGCGTTTGAGCTTGTTGAGTGAAGCCGGCATGACCATTGACATAAACTCATGGGCTTGTTTGTAGGCCTGTTCCGAATCGATCAGAATTTCACCAATGTCATTACGATAGTGATCGCGTAATGCACGGACCACTATGTCAGACTCCTGATAAATCAGGAAGGGTGCCGGCTTTGAACTCGACGCGCTTTCTATCGCGGTCCAGACCTGTGTCAGGTAATCGAGATCCCACTGCATCTCTTCGGTGGACCGACCAACACCAGCGGTTCGTACGATTACGCCCATACCCTCCGGCATATTCAGTTCGGAAAGTACTTTTTTAAGCTGATCACGATCCTCTCCTTCGATGCGCCGTGACACGCCCCCGGCACGTGGATTTTGCGGCATGGCAACCAGGAATCGCCCCGCCAGACTGATAAAACTGGTTAAGGCCGCGCCCTTGTTGCCCCGTTCCTCTTTTTCGACCTGAACAATTATCTCCTGATCGACCTTAAGGGCATCCTTGAGGATCGGTTTACCGTTATTGTCACGCGGGGCATTGCCAAAGTACTGTTTGGCGATCTCTTTAAAAGGGAGAAAACCATGGCGTTCAGCGCCATAGTTTACAAATGCAGCCTCGAGGCTGGGTTCGACCCGGGTTATTTTACCCTTGTATATATTGGATTTTTTCTGTTCCCGAGAGGGTACTTCGATATCGAGGTCGTATAGTTGCTGGCCATTGACCATGGCTACCCGGAGCTCTTCGGCCTGGGTAGCGTTGATTAAAATGCGTTTCATTGAAATTCTTGCCTTGCTTGAGCGGCCGGGCACTGCGAGCTGTTTGTTCCAATACCAGGGATCCTGACTGTTTCTGCACGGGCACCATGCCCATCCAGTCGGTTTCCTGCGAACCGATCAGAAATAGAAAATTTTTGATTAAAACAAAACTGTGTATGAGGCAGTACATTGGGCCTATGTGTTTCCAGGGTCCTTAAAACAGGCGCTTATACGCCGCCTGATTCGGACCAATTCGTATAGAAAACAATCGTTGTTACCGACTGCTTTCTGATAAAAAACCGTTTTGGTAGTGTTTTGCCTGGGTAATAGGCAGTACAATGCTACAGCAGTGAATATAACATAGTTTCTCCAGACTGCCATCCATTGAATTCAAATAAGACACAAAAGACAGTCGTTAGCCTGGTTGAAATTTCAACCGCACAACTGGGTCAACGACTCGATAACTTCCTGTTTAAACATCTGAAAAATGTGCCGCGCACACGAGTTTATCGGCTGATCAGAAAAGGTCAGGTGAGGGTTAACAAGAAACGCAGCAAACCTGACTACAAACTGCAACCGGGAGATCAGGTCAGGATTCCGCCGATGCGGCTGGAACCGGAACCCCGTGACAGATCGAAGCCTCCGCCACAACTAATCCGGCGCCTGGATCAGGCTGTCATTTACGAAAATGAGCATATCCTGATAATTAACAAACCCGCGGGTATTGCAGTACATGCCGGTTCCGGCGTGAACTACGGTGTTATCGATGCGATGCGCAGATTACGGCCGGAGCAGCAAATAGAGCTCGTCCATCGCCTTGATCGGGATACCAGCGGATGTTTAGTTCTTGCAAAACACCGTCAGTCTCTGCTGACACTGCAGGCTATGCTGCTGGATAAATCGCTTGGCAAAACCTACCGAGCTATTGTTAAAGGCCGCTGGCCGCATGAACTAACTGAAATCAAGCTCAATTTGAAAAAAATACAGCTCGCCAACGGAGAAAGACGGGTTTGCGTAGACAAGCGTGGGAAACCGGCACTGAGCCAAATCAAGTTACTGCATTACGGTAAATTATTCAGTCTGATACAGATCGAGCTGGTCACCGGTCGCACTCATCAAATTAGAGTGCACTGCCAATCACAGGGGCACGAAATAGCGGGGGACGATAAATATGGTGATGCAGAATTTAATCGTTTAATGCGAAAGCGTCGTGTCAGGCGCCTGATGCTGCATGCATCCAGCCTTGATTTGCCGCCAAGCGATTACACCCCGGAAGTGGTGATAAATGCGCCGCTACCCGTTGAATTTGAACTATTATCTAGTGCTGCAGTCAGCAGTTAACTGCTAACCCATAAAGACAGGAAACAAGATGGCCGATTTCGAAAGCAACAGCAGTCACCCCGCTACAGTTAGTGAAAAGCAGTCCCGGAAAATTGTTGACCGACTGGTTTTTGCAGCACTCAACGAGCAAACCCGCTCACGACGCTGGAGGATAGGTTTCATGCTATTTTTCGTGGTTTACCTGAGTGTAGTGACAACTGTGATATTCACCAAATCCAGCGACATTGGCGGGCATCAAGTCGACGGGGACAAGCACACTGCGGTGGTTAAGTTATCCGGTGTAATCAGCAATGGCGAATCGGCAAGTTCGGAGAAAATTATAGCCGGGTTACAGGCTGCCTTCAAACACGCCGATACTGCCGGAATCGTGATTGAAATCAATTCCCCCGGCGGCTCGCCGGTTCAGGCGGCTTACATCTACGACGAAATCATGCGCTTGAAACAAAAACACGAGTCGATCCCGGTCTACGCGGTAGTATCGGATATTGCCGCCTCCGGCGCCTATTTTGTCGCCGCGGCTGCGGATAAGATTTATGTCAATCAGTCGAGCCTGATAGGTTCGATAGGGGTCCGTATGGATGCCTTCGGAGTAGTCGATTTGATGGAAAAAGTCGGTGTTGAAAGTCGAATGCTGGTGGCCGGGGAATTCAAAGGTTTGCTGGACCCGTTTCAACCCGAGCAAGGTGAAGCAAGAACACATTTGCAATCAATGCTGGATGAAG
Organism: uncultured Gammaproteobacteria bacterium; assembly: GCA_964488685.1. Classification (GTDB taxonomy): domain Bacteria; phylum Pseudomonadota; class Gammaproteobacteria. Next base: position 3,904 of record CAZAVY010000042.1, on the reverse strand, counting down.
TACACGGTCACTTTATTGCTGCTGTAAAGCGAGGCCGGGGGGAGCGACTGGTGGAAAACGGGGATACCTTCAGCGGGTTGGTCTGGAGCGGTGAAAAAGCGGTGGCGCTTGGTCTGGCGGACGACTACGGCACTACGCGCAGTGTCTCCAGGGAACTGGAAGCGGAATCCATCGTCGATTTCACGCCCAAAAGCGATTTACTGGAACGTGTTGCAAATTATATTGGTGCCAGCGTCGGACGGAGTATCAGCGAGCAATTTCTCGGCAGCATGTTACTTCGCTAGATTGATACCGAGCCCGATATACCGCCTGCCTGCAGATTGCGCAGAGGCTGCGCCTGATTTGAATAAAGCAATAATTTCAGGCTAGACGACTTCAATACCCGCGTTTTCGAGCATGCCGGTTAACTTCAGTAGAGGCAATCCGATCAACGCGGTTGGATCGTCTCCACGCATTCGTTTAAAGAGGCAGGCGCCGTAACCTTCGGACTTAAAACTGCCGGCACACTGATAGGGCTGTTCGACTTGCAGATAGTGCTCCAGTTGCCGGTCACTCAGAATCCTGAATTCGACTTCGAACAGTACATCTTCGACCTCGCTGAAACCGGTGGACGAGTTGATAACGCATACGCCGGTATGAAAAATCACGGTTTTACCGCGCGCGGCCCGTAGTTGCTGCAATGCATTTTTGTGGGAGCCCGGTTTCCCGAGTATCTGCCCATCCAGTAAAGCACATTGATCCGAACCAATAACGATAGCGTCCGGATAAGCTCGGGCGGCATACTCGGCTTTCGACCGTGCGAGCCTGCATACGTAGCTGGTGGCAGCCTCATCGGCACCGATAGTCTCGTCGATGTCGGGCGAACAGGTATCGTAATTCAACTGCAGCCGGTCCAGTAGCTGTTTACGAAATGGCGAGCTGCTGGCAAGGATAATATTCGTTTTCATGGGGTTTGGTTCCAAAACTCGTTGCCCGTATCATTCATGTCTTCAGAACTGTCTGACGACGCTCGCGAAGTATATTACAACGTTGGAATTTTCACATAAACGGCTGGTATTTTAGCAGCGATTTGAATAGACAATGTTATCTACAAGCATGTAGAATCGCCGCCTTATGCGGGATAAGTTGTGCAAGCGCTACCAGGTACAAAAGGAAGTGGCCCGGAAAGGTTGCTTCGAAGGTGAAATAGCGCTCTCGGAAATGGCGCGTCTGGGCGAGTTACTACATTCCGGGCCAACTCAGCAGGGGAATCGTAGCGTGACCCTGAACTTCGAGTTTGTACGCAACGATTGCGATACACCAATGTTAGTGGGGCAGCTGGAAACCAGTCTTGAACTGGAGTGTCAGCGCTGCCTGGGATCATTGGAATTGCCGATGAAACTGGATTTCAGGCTGATGATCGACACCGGTGGTGAACGGCTCAGGGACAGCAATCTGGACACACTCCATAGCGATGATGGAAATATCGACATCATCGAGGTTGTGGAAGACGAATTGATACTGGCAATACCACTGGTTGCCACGCATGCAGATACTGCGTGCAACGAAAACTGGCCGGTTTCGGAACCAAATCCGGAAACAGGCACCGAAGAAAATCCGTTTGCGGTTTTACAGCAACTGAAGACGACAGATTAAGTCAACTGGAGATACACATGGCTGTTCAAAAAAGTCGGAAGACCCCTTCCAAACGAGGTATGCGACGGTCGCACGACGCGCTCGGAAGCGCAACCCTGTCGGTTGAATCCAACACTGGCGAAACACATCGCCGTCATCATGTCAGCGCCGATGGTTATTATAAAGGGCGTAAGGTAATTGCGGATAAACTAGTTGAAGACGATGACGAGTAATAATGACTGCTTCATCACTTGAAGACGGGCGGCAATAACCGCCCGTACTTTTTTAGGAAACGCCTAAATGGGACAGAAGATTATTGCGCTCGATGCCATGGGGGGGGACCACGGTCCCGAGGTAACCGTGGGTGCTGCAAAACTGGCCCTGGACGAATTTTCCGGAATTAGACTGGTACTTGTCGGCGACGAATCCCGACTCAGGGCCGAACTCGTGAAACACGAACTAAGCGGGGATGATCGGGTCAGAATTCATCATGCCTCGGAAGTAGTGGATATGGACGAACTGCCTGTCGTTGCCCTGAAAAAGAAAAAGGATTCGTCAATGCGGGTTGCAATCAATCTTGTCAAGGATGGCACGGTGCAGGCCTGTGTTAGTGCCGGCAACACCGGTGCCCTGATGGCAACCGGAAAATTCGTATTGAAAACCATTCAGGGAATAAGTCGACCGGCTATTTGCACTGTTTTGCCGGGTATTAAGGGGCATACCCATATGCTCGACCTGGGGGCTAATCTCGAGTGCAGCCCGCAAAATCTGGCAGAATTTGCATTGATGGGTTCGGTCCTGGCGCAGTCGGTCGAGGGTATCGATAAACCCAGCATCGGCTTGTTGAATATCGGTTCGGAAGAAGTCAAAGGTAACGAATCGATAAAACGGGCGAGTCAACTGATTGCCGAAAGCCGCTTGAATTATTATGGATTTGTTGAAGGTGACGATATTTACAAAGGGACCGTCAATGTTATTGTTACCGACGGTTTTGTCGGAAATATTTCGCTCAAAACCGGCGAGGGTCTCGCGGCCCTGGTCAATAACGTGCTACGTAACGAATTCAACCGCAACTGGCTTACCAAACTGGCCGCATTTTGTGCATTACCCGTGCTGACTGCAGTCCGACGTAAGCTGGATCCACGACGTTACAATGGAGCCAGCCTGTTGGGCCTCAACGGAATTGTCGTAAAAAGCCACGGTAACGCTGACACCGGCTCATTTCTTAACGCGATCAAAATTGCCTATATTGAAATCGAAAATTGCGTTCCGCAACGGATCTCAAGCGCTCTCGAAAGCTATTTCAGCCAATCCGAAGAGGTGGCCTCATGAGCTATGCTCGCATTGTCGGCACCGGTAGCTATCTGCCGGAAAATATCGTAACCAACAAGGATCTCGAAAAAATTGTAGACACGTCTGATCAATGGATACGGGAGCGCACCGGCATCGAACAGCGTCACATCGCAGCTGAAAATGAAACCACTGTTGACCTCGCCGAAAAAGCATCGAGGATGGCAATAGAATCAGCCGGAATCGATCCATCAGAAATCGACCTGATCGTATTTGCGACCTCGACTCCGGACAAGATATTCCCGAGCTCAGCCTGCATCTTACAGGCAAGACTGGATATACACGGTAGCCCCGCATTCGATATTCAGGCGGTGTGTACCGGTTTTGTTTACGCCCTGACCATAGCCGAAAAATTTATCCAGTCAGGCAGCACAAAAAAAGCCCTGGTCGTAGGCGCCGAGATCTTTTCCCGTATTATTAACTGGCAGGATCGCAGCACCTGCGTTTTATTCGCCGATGGCGCAGGCGCAGTCATTCTCGAAGCCGACGACGATACCGGGATACTATCCTGCCATATACATGCTGACGGTAAATATGAAAACCTGCTGTGGGTGCCTTACGGCATAGGCGATGGTTTCGAGGAGGTAAAGCAAGGTAAAGGCTACGTCGAAATGCGCGGCAACGAAGTGTTTAAAATGGCGGTCAACACACTGGGTCGTATCGTCGACGAAACGCTGGCTGCAAACCAGATGATGAAGTCTGATATCGACTGGTTGGTGCCCCACCAGGCTAATATCCGAATTATCGCCGCGACTGCGAAGAAACTTAAAATGTCGATGGATCAGGTTGTCGTTACCGTCAACAAACACGGAAACACCTCGGCTGCGTCGGTTCCACTGGCACTCGATGTTGCGGTGCGCGACGGACGTATCAAGAAAAATGAACTGTTGCTGCTGGAAGCATTCGGCGGGGGGTTTACCTGGGGGTCGGTTTTACTGCG
>CAZAVY010000041.1:21972-26446 GCA_964488685.1 uncultured Gammaproteobacteria bacterium | reverse complement strand
ATTTCAAGGTCGGTCGAGGTAAGGGTGAAGTCACCACCTGCTGACTTCAAAAGTACATTACCCAGGATGGGTAAGGTCTGGCGGCGTTCGACCGCGCCAATTATTTGTTGCAGCGGTGTCAGGATATCTTCTCTTTTAATAGTAGTTTTCATTTTATATCTAACTTGTTGTAGTTATTACTATCTCTATATTAAGTGCATAACACGATTTACTTATTATAAATCAATAGCTTAACTTCATTTCCCTTGTTGTTAAACTGTCAGCAGGCTATTGCTAAGCTGTGCATAGCCGTGGGATAAAAAAGCCTCTTTCTTTTATCTACCCTTTATCCACAGACTATCAATACGGTTATTCAATGCTCTAGTTATTTAACATTCGCTCCAGAATTTCGAAATCCTCATCGATGCGTCGATCCTCACTTCGCAATTCTTCGATTTTACGGCAGGCGTGTAACACGGTTGTATGATCACGCCCCCCAAACGCATTACCAATCTCCGGCAAACTGTGTCTGGTTAACGATTTTGCCAGCGTCATCGCGATTTGACGTGGACGGGTAATCGAACGATTACGACGGCTCGATAGCAGATCGGCAACTCGGATTTTGAAATACTCGGCGACCAATTTCTGGATATTGTCGATCGTAATCGGTTTATCCTGCACCGCGAGTAATTCTTTAAGGGCGAGTCGCGCAAAATCCTGGGTAATTAGCTCCCCGGTAAAACGCGCATGCGCTACAACTCGCTTCAAGGCACCTTCGAGTTCCCGAATATTCGATTTAAATCGTTCAGCAATGAAAAATGCAACATCGTCCGGAACATCCGCCTCGATCTGCTCGGCCTTGCTTTTTAATATTGCAACACGAGTTTCGAGGTCCGCGGGTTTTATATCAACCGCAAGGCCCCAGCCCAAACGAGAGCGGATCCGGTCTTCAAGCCCCTCGATCTCTTTCGGAAACCGATCACAGGTTATGACCATTTGCGCGTGGGATTCATAAAGCGAGTTAAAAGTATGGAAGAATTCTTCCTGTGACCGGTTCTTGTCCGCCAGAAACTGGATATCATCGATCAACAATGCGTCCAGGCTCCGATAGGAGTTCTTGAAAGCATTCATGCGACTATGCTGCAATGCCTTTACCATATCCGATACAAAGCGCTCACAATTGACATAGAGAATATTGGCATGCGGATTGGTTTCGAGAATCTGGTTACCGATAGCATGCATCAGGTGAGTTTTACCTAGCCCTACACCGCCATAGATATATAGAGGGTTGTATTCCGAGCCAGGGTTGCTGCTAATTTGAATCGACGCTGCCCGCGCCAGTTGATTCGATTTGCCCTCGACGAAATTTCTAAATTTCTGGGACTCGTTCAAACCCGAGGAACGATAGGTGCGAGGTGTCGTTTCCTGCTCCTGCGGATGGATTATGCGCGCATTGGATCCGATTGCGAGGCTCACCGAAATAGATTTACTGTCATCGAGGCTGGTAATCAGCTCCCGAATACGTTCAAGAAAATGATTTCGAACCCAATCCATTACAAAACGATTTGGCGCTAACAGTTTGAGCGTACACAGTTCTTGCTCAACTTGTAACGGTAAAATCCAGGTATTGAGTTGCTGCTCGCTGATCTCGCCTTCGAGGCAAGATATACATTGTTGCCAGATTGAATTCAAAGTTTACCCTTTTGTTAATCCTCCCGTACCATAAAGTACGGTGAAGATAGCCCGTTGCTGGATCAGCGCGCAGCGCAGATCGGGATAATGCCTGGATTTTTCGACCACGCTACCTGTTTTCGTGGCTATTCCCGAACCACGACCACCAGATTACAATCTTATACTTATCCACAGCTCGAGCAAAGAGCTGGCTACCAAAAATACCGAAGTTTTGTGCCCTATTTTTACAGTATCCATCCGCTAACCGGGAATTACAGAAAAATATCCGGTTCACAACCCCAATTAAATATTGACGTGGAAGCACTCTACCAGTACATTGTCGCGCCTTGTTGAAATCGACAGAATGTGAGCCGAGGCGTTTGATATGAAGCGTACCTTTCAGCCCAGTAATTTAAAGCGTGCCAGAACGCACGGCTTTCGTGCACGTATGCAAACGCGTGGCGGACGTAGCGTTATCCGAGCACGTCGAGCGAAAGGTAGAGCTCGCCTCACGCCTTAAAGTGGCCTCTGGTGTCGTCGAGTCTTTTCCGAGACGGCTGAGATTGACGCGCGCGATCGATTTTCAGCGGGTATTTAAAAATAATTTTCGACGCAGCGACGCCTGTATTACGATCCTGGTAGGAAAAAATGCCTCCGGCATCTGCCCTCGGCTCGGATTTGCGGTAGCACGAAAACAGGTTCCAACAGCGGTAAAACGCAATCTGCTGAAACGATTGTTTCGTGAGAGCTTCCGCAAGAATCAGCATCGGCTACCGGCACGAGACATCGTAATTATGGTAAGACGCGAAATACTATTAACCCGGCCGTCACGTTTACGGGCCACGCTGGATCAACATTGGAATAGCATCATCAAACAATGCGAAAACTCCTGATAATTCTGATTCAAGCTTATCGCTACCTGTTGAGCCCACTGCTTGGCAACCATTGCCGGTATACCCCCAGTTGTTCGCAGTACACCATCGAGGCGATTGAAACACATGGTGTATTCAAGGGATTATGGCTGTCTTTTAAACGTGTAGGAAGCTGTCATCCGTGGCACCCGGGGGGTTACGATCCTGTGCCCGGCTCCGTAGTGGAGCAAAAGCATGGATAATTCAAGACTATTTCTATTTGCCGCCCTGATCTTTGTCGGCATGTTGCTATGGCAACAATGGCAGGCTGATTACGGTCCCCAACCTGTTGCCAGTAACCAGATTGAAACCACAGGCGAAGCGATCGATGGAGAGCAGGGCATTCCGACCGATGATCTGCCCGTTCAGGCCAGCGAAATATCACAGCGCACGGGTCAAGCCGGCAGTACAGGCGATCAATCGACCGCCAGGACAGCGAAATCGCAATTGGTACAGGTCGATACCGATGTTATCCGACTCCAGATCGATACTCGTGGCGGCGTAGTTCGATCGCTCAAACTAAAGCAATATCCTACCGCTATCGAACATCCGGATGATTGGCTGGAACTGATCCATAGCAACGACGATTCGGTGTATGTATTGCAAAGCGGTTTGCGCGATAAAGATAATCGGACTCCGACCCACCATAGTATTTATAGTGTTGAGAAATACAGCTACCAACTCGCCGATGGTGAAGATGAACTGGTGGTGCCAATGCGCTGGAGCCAGGATGGAATCGAGGTACTCAAGAGTTATCACTTCAGGCGAGGTGACTTTCTGATCGAGGTTAAACATCGGCTCGACAATAGGTCCCAGCAGGAATGGCAGGGTAGTGTATATCGTCAGATTCAGCGCAGTCGCCCGCTGGATACTTCACGTCTGCTCTACACCTATACCGGCGCGGTTTATTACAATGAAGAAATTAAATTCGAAAAATTCGATTTCGACGATATGGAAGACATCCAGCTGAAAGTGGAATCCAGCGGCGGCTGGGTTGCCATGATCCAGCACTATTTTCTGTCTGCATGGATTCCCGGCCAGCAAGATAGAAACCTGGTTTACAGCATAGCTAATACCAAGCGTAGTCCATCGACTTACACGATTGGTCTGCGCTCCGCTAACCGGGTGATACCGGTGGGTGGCAGCAGTGAATTTGTAAGCCAATTGTTCGTCGGTCCGAAAATTGTCAAGAGGCTGGAGGAAATTAGCCCGGGACTGGATCTCACCGTCGACTACGGCGTGTTGACATTTCTCTCCAAGCCGCTCTATTGGTTACTGTCTTGGTACCACGGTTTTGTCGGTAACTGGGGCCTTGCAATCATACTGTTAACCCTCACCATCAAGACCGTATTCTACAAACTGTCAGAAACCAGTTATCGTTCGATGGCTAAGATGCGTAAAGTCAGCCCGCGCTTGAAAACCCTGAAGGAACGCTACGGGGATGATCGTCAGAAGATGAACCAGGCGATGATGGAACTTTACAAAACCGAAAAGATAAACCCGATGGGCGGCTGTTTGCCGATACTGGTACAGATTCCCGTCTTTATCGCGCTCTACTGGGCGTTGCTCGAAAGCGTCGATCTGCGTCAGGCCCCTTTTTTCCTCTGGATTAAGGATTTATCGGTCAGGGATCCTTTCTTTGTATTGCCGATATTGATGGGAATCAGCATGGTGATCCAGCAAAGATTGAACCCACCGCCACCGGACCCGATACAAGCCAAAATCATGATGGCATTACCGTTTGTTTTTACTGTTTTCTTTGCTTTTTTTCCTTCGGGACTGGTGTTGTACTGGGTTGTCAATAACGTGTTATCGATCGCCCAGCAATGGGTTATTACCAGGCGTATCGAAGCAGGGGCCAACTAAACCGGGTCCGGGCTAAACCATCGCGCCATTATTAACGTGCAATCGCC
>CAZAVY010000041.1:0-21962 GCA_964488685.1 uncultured Gammaproteobacteria bacterium | reverse complement strand
GAGACCATCGCCGCAATTGCAACACCTCCGGGCATCGGCGGTATCGGAATCTTGCGTCTCTCCGGAGCACGCTCGCTCGTCATCGGCGAGCTAATCAGCGACAGTCAATTAAAACCCGGAAAAGTCCAGTTTCGACGGTTCCTGGATGCCGATGGAGAAGTGCTTGATCATGGGTTGTGCCTGTATTTCGCGGCACCGCATAGTTTTACCGGTGAAGATTGCGTCGAACTCCAGGCCCATGGTGGACCCATAGTGCTCGACATGTTGCTTGAACGACTGTGCCAACTGGGTGCAAGACTCGCGCGCGCCGGGGAATTCTCTGAACGCGCATTTCTCAATGGTAAACTCGATTTAACTCAGGCTGAGGCGATCGCCGATTTGATAGAATCGGGGAGTCGCGCCGCGTCCCGAGCAGCAATGCGATCGCTAGAGGGCCGCTTCTCGCAACAGGTTCGGATACTGGTAGACGAAGTTATCGATCTACGCGCTTATATCGAGGCGGCGCTCGATTTTGCCGAGGAAGAAATAGATTTTCTGAACGACAGCAAGCTCGGTCAGCGCCTCGTGGAATGCAACCGGCAATTACAAAAACTGATCGAGCAGGCGGAAAATGGCAGAATGCTGCAGGAAGGTTTAACGGTCTCGCTTGCGGGTCTGCCCAACGCGGGCAAGTCGAGCCTGTTAAACTATCTTGCCGGATACGAAGCCGCGATAGTAACAGAAATCGAGGGCACCACGCGTGATGTCTTGCGCGAGCATATCTCGCTCAAGGGTGTACCCCTTAGAATCAATGATACCGCGGGCCTGCGAAAATCACATAACCCGATTGAAAAAGAAGGCGTGCGCCGCGCCTGGGAAACCATAAAGCAGGCGGACGTTATCCTGTACCTGGTTGACGCCAGCAAAGGATTGAGCGAAGCCGACCAGGAAATTCTTAAGCAGCTGGCGGGCGACAGGTTGCAATTGGTATTCAGCAAGATTGATTTATCGCCGGCGCCGCGGCTAGCTGATCAAGAAGCGCTGGCCATATCCATTCGGGATGGGACGGGAATGGATTTGCTGATAGCGCGCATTACCGGCCATAATTCGGACTATAATCAAGATAATCAAACTTTTATGGCAAGGCGGCGCCATGTAGACGCGTTGCTGCGGGCGCAGGAATTTGTGCTGCAGGCCACTCAGGCATTTGACGGCACTCGCGCTGGAGAACTAATTGCAGAAGATTTACGCGATGCACAGAGATATCTGAGTGAAATTACCGGTGAATTTGGCAGCGAGGACTTACTCGGCAGAATCTTTTCGCGCTTCTGCATTGGAAAATAAAAGAAACGGGGCACGACCAAAAATGGATTGCAAGCAAGAAATTACACGGTGAACGCCGAGTCGGGTGAAAATTCATCCGATGCCCTGTCCGTGCATGAACGGCTGGCAGAGCTTTGCACCTACTTCCATCAAATTCAGGACGAGCTGTTGCAAAAAGCCGGTGCGGAGCAAGGGGCCGGCTTGCGTAAAATTGCAACAACGCTGGTTGAATTGAGCCTGGGCCATATGGACCAGGTTCTGGGCGAACTGTTTCTGGGGGCGCACTCGAATTACAACTTTAGCAAGCCGCTTTATGTCGGCGCCTCGTTGGTTGAATTGATCCGGCGCTACAATGACTACGACACCGATTCTGCAATCGACGATGATAAACGCGAACAACTGATATTAGCCGCGCTGGGTTACAATCTGGGATTGCTGGCGTACGAAAAACAGTTTTTTGAAAGTCAGCAACAAATTTCTCCCCAGGAGAGACAAAAACTTCGCGAGCATTATCCTCAACAAAGCGCCGACATGATGAAAGCGGCCGGGCTTGATCAGCCGGTGATACAGGACGTGATTCGTAACCATAATGTAATCAGTGAAAATCCCTCGCCCCATACGTTGATGATGCGCACTCCGTTTGTCTATGCCGGTATCGCGATGCCGCAAAACCTGGTGGGGGCACAACTATCAATCGTTAATCCCAGCCGGGAATTTGTGTGCATGTTTATCGATCGCAAACTCGACCCGACCTTCGGCGGACTTTATCTCAAGATCAATGGGTTGGCGCCCATCGGTTCGATTCTTAAGCTTGAGTCCCGGGAGAAAGCCGTGGTGGTGAAAGGGCCCGAAGACGAAGACATCTCATCATCAACAGTCCGCATGTTGACCAATCGCGATGGCGTGCAATTATTGCGACCCGGTGGGCATTATCCCCTGAATAAAACGCCTTCTCAACACCGCGGTCTTGCGGATCACCATAATTTTGCCTGGTCTAATTTTTCACCCCACGAGATGTGGGAAAAATAGTTTTTCGAGTTCATCGTCGCTGTGGTGTTCGTAAAGTGTGAGTACGAAATGACCGGCGTCGGTTTTCAGGTAGGAGCCGGTATTCGTTATTACCGCTTCCTGGCATGGTCGCCGATAGAGATCGTGATTTAAAAATCGATGTTGATAACATCGAAATAGGCAAGCAGGTTGGTTCTGGGACTGCGGCCGGATCGGGGCGCATTAAAATTGATAATCAAAATACAGGTGCGTCGCCTACAACTGTTTTCGACACTGCAAATACGCCATCTGAATCGACCTTGACAACAGTTGGGCTTCTTGCAGCGAGTGCCAATGCTGATATTTTTGTTCGTGATGGTTCTGTTGGTGTCGCAATCGATGAACCGAATGAAACTAGCCCGGAGATTTCATGAACTGCCGCGATGATTGCGCAGGACTTTGTTTTCTCGGGAGATTTTCCGAAGCAGTGTCGGACCAATGGATCCGGCCGACTGAGCAAGGTTCCTGGGGAAACAAAAGGTCAAGCAAGGGCGCGAGCGGGGTTATGAAATGTTCGGGCTAGCATCATCGGTGATGTATACGTTGATGGAACCGGATCCAGGGTATTCATCGGATCCGGCGTGAGGTTTAACTACACTACACAAACAGGTAGGTCCAACCTTCGACAAGTAGCCGCTGTACCCTGTCAGCCCCAGTTGGACAGAATAGGCTGATTGCCTAAGAGACAGTTTTAGCTCATCGTAGCCTGAAGAGGAAACGATGATGACAACCAAACAAAGTGCAGTAAAAACAGTTCGAGATATCCGTCAAGCCACCCGGCGCCATTATTCTGCCGAAGAAAAAAGCCGCATTGTACTGGAAGGTCTTCGAGGAGAGGACAGCATTGCCGAACTATGCCGACGAGAAGGCATTAACAGTTAATGTGTAATGCCGTTGGTCGAAGGAGTTCCTCGAAGCCGGCAAGAAGCGGCTCGGTTATGACCCATAATTATTTGGGATCTTCGTTTTGATGAGAGTCTTCTTCCGGACGACCGTATTTCGCAACGGTAAATGTAAGAATAAAATGTGCCCCAGTAAGCAAAACGATCGATACCGAGATAATTATCAGCAAATAGAGATGAAAAATCTCGGTTACATGCTGTACGTCAACTACCAAATGCCTAGCAAGGGCAGTAATGGCAATAAATATCAGAAACTGTACCGGCAATCTGTGCGTAGTGAAGTAAATACCGATCATTGCACCTAGTTCAACATATATAAAAAGCAAAAGAATATCCTTTAACCGGGCAAACCCTTTTTCCATTATCTGCAGATACTCGTAAGCAGCAGACCATACTACCGTTGCGCCTATAACAAAAAGCGCCAGATAATGAAATAAGTTCACTAGGCTTTTACCAAATTGCTGAACCTTTTCTTCTTGAATATTCATAAACGATTCTCGAGCCCAAATTTTAGGTATGTAGTGGCATGGTGAAACTGGCCACCTAAGAGGAGGTGTTATTATGCCCTTTAGGCGCAGTATTAGGAAGAGTGTGACTTGTTGTCATTAACAGTCAATGCGATGAATAATAGCATTGCATGGAGTTCAATTCAAGGAGTCTGACCCTTTGAAATTCAGACCCTTTGAAATTCACTTTGAAATTCAGTGGTGTAAACAGACATGAGATTGCCGGTTGAAAAAGCGCAAACCGGCGTGGTCGCCGATGCGGCTGTGATATGATTCGGGTCTGACCCGGCATTTTAGCGCAACTGCATGAATCAAGAGAAACAAAAAAAGCTGGTGCTGATAGACGGTAGTTCCTATCTGTTCCGCGCCTACCACGGTTTACCGAAACTGGAGAGTCCGACAAGGCATCCAACGGGCGCGATTTACGGTGTTCTCAACATGCTGCGTAGGCTAGTCAAGGATCAGCAACCCGATCGGATCGCGGTTATTTTTGATGCCAAGGGAAAAACCTTTCGTAACGATATCTATCCCAAATACAAGGCTAATCGTCCACCGATGCCGGATGAACTACGGGTTCAAATCGACCCCTTGCACCGGATTATCAAGGCCCAGGGTTTGCCGTTGATCAGCATCGAGGGAGTCGAGGCCGATGATGTGATCGGCACCATGACCCAGCAGGCCACCGAGCAGGGTTTTGTCGTGTTGATCTCGACCGGCGACAAGGACATGGCACAGCTGGTCAATCCCAGTGTTCGATTGATCAATACCATGAATAATCACTTGATGGACGAGTCCGGAGTTGTCGATAAGTTCCAGGTGCGCCCCGATCAGATTATTGACTACCTGGCGTTGATGGGAGATAGCTCTGATAATATCCCAGGTGTTCCAAAAGTAGGGCCAAAGACAGCCGCAAAGTGGATTTCCGAGTTTGGTAATTTGAAAAATGTGATGGCTAACGCCGATCAAATCAAGGGAAAGGTCGGCGAGTATCTACGCGAGTCACTGGATTTTTTGCCCATGTCCTATGATCTCGCGACGATCAGACTCGATTGCGATACCGGGGTCAACGTCGATGAACTGGAGCAGGGCGAAGCCGATATTGAGGCGCTTTCGAACTATTACCGCGAGTTTGGTTTTACGCGTTGGTTCGACGAAGTTGGAGCCGGCGACAATGGCAATGCAAAACCAGTCTTCGCTAAAGTCGATACCCGCTACCAAACTCTGCTCGAGCAACGCTCGTTTGAACAGTGGCTTGAGAGATTGCGCCTGGCCGGTGAATTTGCGATTGATACCGAAACCACCAGCCTTGACTACATGCAGGCTCAACTGGTGGGTATCTCTTTGTGCCTGAAACCGGGGGAAGCCTGTTATATACCGCTAATGCACCGTTATGAAAACGCGCCCAGGCAACTCGACAAGGCCGAGGTTCTGGCTGCGCTGAAACCGATTCTCGAAGACCCGGCAATCGGTAAAATCGGTCAGAATATTAAGTACGACGCCCATATTTTTATCGGAGAAGGCATTCGATTGCGAGGCATCGCACATGACACCATGCTCGAATCCTATGTTCTCAATTCGACTGCAAGCCGCCACAATATGGATGCCCTTGCAAAATTTTATCTCGATCACGATACTATTCATTACGAGGACATCGCCGGCAAAGGCGTCAAACAGAAAACCTTCGATTTGATCGAGCTGGAACATGCCAGTGATTATGCTGCCGAAGACGCCGATATCACCTTGCAGTTGCACCAGGTATTAAACGCGGGATTACAGCAAGACCAAAACCTTCACCAGGTTTACACCGATATTGAATTGCCTCTGGTCGACGTGTTGCTTGAGGTAGAACGGAATGGTGTTTTGATCGACCAGGAGATGCTGCAGAAACAGGGCCGGGAAGTCGATCAGGAATTGAGCAGGATCGAACAGGCGATTTACGTCCTGGCGGGGGAGATTTTCAATTTAAGCTCGCCCAAGCAGATTCAGGCAATCCTGTACGATAAGTTGGAATTGCCGGTGCTGCGTAAAACTCCCAAAGGACAAGCTTCGACCGCCGAGGATGTGCTAGAAGAACTCGCCAGGGACTATGAAATACCGGCTCTGTTGCTCGAGCACCGCAGCTTGAACAAGTTGATGTCGACCTACATTGACAAATTGCCACAGGAAATAAACGCGAATACAGGAAGGATACATACCTCTTATCAACAGGCGGTTGCGTCCACCGGGCGCTTATCATCGACCAGCCCGAACCTGCAAAATATACCCATCCGAACGGCCGAGGGCCGCCGAATTCGTGAAGCTTTTGTCGCCCCGGCCGGTTGCAAGATTCTGGCGCTCGATTATTCCCAGATCGAGCTGCGAATTATGGCGCACCTGTCGGCCGATGAAAGCTTGCTCAATGCATTTGCCAAAGGCCTCGATGTGCACCGTTCGACCGCAGCGGAGGTTTTCGGCGAGGAGCTTGATCGGGTCAGTCCCGAGCAACGGCGCGCCGCCAAGGCGATCAATTTCGGCCTGATTTACGGCATGTCTGCTTTCGGACTGGGCAAGCAGCTGAATATAGGCCGTAATGAAGCCCAGCAATACGTTGATACCTACTTCGAGCGTTATCCCGGGGTTAAGCGATATATGGAACAAACCAAGCAACGGGCGCGTGATCAGGGGTATGTCGAGACAGTGTTTGGACGCCGACTTTATTTACCCGATATCAACGCGCGCAACGCCAATGTGCGCCAGTATGCCGAGCGTACCGCGATCAACGCACCGATGCAGGGAACTGCCGCGGATATCATCAAGCGCGCGATGATCAAGGTACACAACTGGCTCGACTCGGGCGAGCAGGATTGCAAGATGATTATGCAGGTTCACGATGAACTGGTGTTCGAGGTAGCCACCGATGAAGTGGAACGCTGCCGGTATGCAATCGCCAAATTGATGACCGGGGCAGCCGAGCTCTCGGTAAAACTGGAAGTAGACGCCGGAACGGGCCTAAGCTGGAACCAGGCCCACTAGTCCGCATTTCTCACCACCGTTCGCAGCGGATAGCCAATTAGTTTCAAACGCCGTGCCGCACCTGTTTCCTTATAGCGGCGGGGTGCTGAAAATTTTCCGTACAGCATTCCAATATTTAGTGACGATCCGGTTATTGCAGTCACGGGTAAGCGGATCAGGGGTTTAGAGGCGGGGTTGAAAATAGGTTTTTTGATGCTATATAGTGAGCATTACAGGCATTTCCTGCAAACCGGAAATTTGGAATCCGAGGAACTAAAGTGTGCATGGGATGTCTATCTGAAGTAGCGCTTTAGCCCAGCGCTATGTCCGTTCTCCCTCCTATGAGCGGGCAACGATCCGGAAACCCCATCCGGGTCACACGTTTGTCCCTGGCAGTTATCTGCCAGGGCTTTTTTTGCCCTGATTCAGGCTTTCGCGTCCTCCGAATTGTCGAGCGCAAGCCACTCGCGACACTTCCGTTCCAGTGCATCGAGACCCTGACGATTCAGAATCGACAGGGTCGACACGCTTTGAGCGGAACCTGCCAACCGGCCTTCGGTTTCGGCCAAGGCTTTGGCGATCGCCGAACGTGAAAACTTGTCCGATTTGGTTAGTAAAACATGTAACGGCAGGCTATTTTCCATCATATCAATCAACCCCTGGTCAAGGTTCGTGATGCCGCGACGGATATCGACCACGATAATCAGACCCTGCAAGGCCTGGCGCTGGAGTAGAAAGGTCGATAGTACCTGGTCCCAGTGATTGCGCATTTTCTTTGAAACCCTGGCGAAACCGTATCCGGGTAAATCAACCAGGTGACGCTGTCGATCGAGTTCAAAAAAGTTTATCAACTGAGTGCGCCCGGGGGTTTTGCTGGTTTTGCACAACCCTTTCTGGCGTGTGAGGCAGTTGATCGCGCTCGATTTGCCGGAATTGGAGCGTCCGGCAAATGCCACCTCGGCTCCTTCGTCGGGAAGCACCTGGGTTAGATCAAATGCGCTGGTGGCGAATTTAGCCTGCTTGAAAGAAATACTCATCGATGCAGTCGGGTTATTGTTGAACCTGCGGCCGGTGTATGATATACATTTGCGCCCCAAATTTCCGTACCTTTTCCGCCTGGAGATAATATGAAAGTGAGCCCTATTGGAGCCATGATTCTGGCCTTGTCAGGCCTGGTGTCATTCACCACCTACGCGGGTGACATCGAAGCGGGTAAAAGCAAGAGTGCCGTGTGTGCCGCCTGCCACGGGGCGGATGGAAATAGCAATAACGCAGTCTGGCCATCGCTAGCCGGACAGCATGCCAGTTATACTTACAAACAATTAAAAGACTTCAAAGAAGGGCGCCGCAATAACGCCTCCATGACCGGCATGGTGGCGTTACTGAACGACGATGATATGAAAAACCTTGCAGCCTACTATGCCAGCAAACAATCGAAAGCTGTCGCTTTCGACGGTGAGTTGATCAATGTCGGCGAAAGTATTTATCGTGGTGGTATTACCGAAACCCGGGTTGCCGCCTGCATGGGTTGCCACTCTCCCAGCGGCAAAGGTAACGGGCCGGCGGGCTGGCCGTCACTCAGTGGTCAGCATCCAGCATACCTGGTTACGCAACTGCAAGACTTCAAACAGGGTTTACGCGCAAATGATACCGGTAAAATGATGCGTAATGTGGTAGCCCGTATGTCGGATATGGAAATGAAAGCTGTCGCTGCCTACCTTGCGGGCATCCAGTAACCCCGGTCAATGCCTGCATGCAGCAGGCATTAATCTATCACAAGATATCTACGCGCTAAACTAATCCGCATAATTGCGGTCAATAGATGAACAATTTATTTCTGGAGAAACACAATGATTAAACCCTGGCTAACGAGCTTAGCTTTTTTGATGTTGATTTCGAATGCTACTCCTGCACTGGCAGCCTTTGCAGAGGGTACCGATTACCAATTGATTTCTCCCGCTGTTAAAACAACACAACCTGACAAGGTCGTGGTCACTGAAATATTCTGGTACGGTTGCCCGCACTGCTTTCGATTTGAACCGTTTGTCGAGCGCTGGTCTGCAGGTTTACCTGCGGGCGTTGTTTTCGAACAGGTGCCCTCGTCACTCAACCCGCGTTGGACTGAGCATGCGCGAACCTACTATGCCTTTAAAATGATGGGTGTTCTCGATCAAACGCACAAAGCCCTGTTTGATGCGATTCATCTAAAACGCCAACGTCTGAATAGTCTCGATACTATTGCTGAATTTGCCACCGGCCTCGGGCTTGATGGCAAACTGTTCCGCGAGAATTATTTTTCATTTCCGGTCGAAACCCAGATTCGCAAAAACCTTCAAAACGAAAAACGTTACGGCCATCGTGGTGTGCCCGCGGTAATTGTGAATGGCAAGTACCTGATATCGGCATCATCGGCCGGCAGCAATGAACGCATGATTCAAATCATGGACTACCTGGTTGAGCAGGAACTGGCACTATAAGTCAAGCAGCCCTGGGTTAACTAGTCCCTGTGGCTGGTGCTCCAGCTGAAGCGTGCGATGGCGATGTTCCCTTTACCATGAAACTCCAGCGAGTCACACAACTCCTGGATCAGTAAAATCCCGCGACCGCTGAAAGCCGTTTCCTTGTTTGTCAATGGCAGGTGGTTTTCAAAATCGAAACCCTTGCCGCTATCTTCGATGCGCAGTAAAATACTGCGCCTAGTGGATTCCTGTTCGACCGACAGGTTGAAAATTATGTAACCGCTGTCGAGGCTTGCGAGGCGGCTGTCACGGGTCTGAAAATAGATTTCAAAGCCAGCCGGATCGGCCTTTAAGTTTGAATCAAGATCCAGTACACCGTGATCGAGGGCATTGATGTAAAGCTCGGTCAAAACGGTGAACAACGACTGTCGCTCGGCCTTGAGTTCTTCCATTTCCATCAAGTAATTAATCAGAATCGGCACCGGGTTGGTTTCGCGTAAACGGGTTCCATTGAAACGTAGTGATAGTTTCCACTCACCTCGGTCACCGAGCATTTGGATAGACGGCTTGATGTAGTCGTGTATCTCGATCTCGGGTAACACATCTTGAATGCAGGTTATTTCGACCAGTGTAACGTCATCCGCCTGGGTCGTAATATCTCCGCAGAAACGATCGAGATCATCAAATACCCGGTCGAATACCCGATCTTTCGGCGCCCCCAAGATCGACTTCATCAACCGGTTGACACCAAACTGCCGGTCTTTTGCGTTGCGCGCCTCGATCAAGCCATCGCTGTACATTAGAATCTTGTCGTTGTAGGCGATGGGCGCGTATTGCAACAACTCCTTTGGGTCGATCCCGGCATCAACACCTAGCGGCAGGCCGGTGGATGTCAGTCGATGTTTGATCCGATTGGTTTCACCGTCGATGATTAGCACGTCCGGCATGCCCGCATTAAAAACCCGCACGTGTTCGAGATCATGATTAACGACCACCAGTTGAGCACCAAAGAACATGCCTACGGGCAGCATGGATTTTAACTTTTTGTTGATACCGACGAGTAGTTCCTCGGGACTGAATCCCTTGGCAGTCATGGCTCGAAAAACTTCGGAGACAGGCATCGCACCCAGTGCCGCGAGTAACCCATGACCGGTAAAATCGCCGGTCAGGAAAAACAGGTCGCGCGATGGTGAATAGGCCGACAATACCATATCGCCACTGAAAATCCCGGCTGGGCGTACCGCCTGACGTAAATACCGGTTTTCGATATTGGAGCTCTGGATCGCGTTGACGAATACGGACTCTGCGATTTCCTGCTCGCGATGGATCATGCTGTACATGCCCTGTACTTCACGGTTGAGTGCGGCGATTCGCTGCATCGAACGAATTTTACTTTGCAGGATACTTCGATCGTAAGGCTTGACGAGGAAGTCGTCACCGCCGGCTTCGATACATTCCGCAAGCGCTTCTTCGTCGGTCATCGCGGTCAGGAAAATAATTGGCACGAAACGATTAACCGAGGCGGCCTTGATTTGGCGGGTTGCCTCGTAGCCATCCAGTACCGGCATCATCACGTCCATGAAGATGATGCTTGGATTTTCCTGGTTGAACAAATCAATCGCTTCCTGGCCATTGACTGCTTCAATGGTCTGGTATCCCTGCTTGCTAAGCAATGATTTTAAAATGAGCCGATTGGTTTTTTCGTCGTCGACGATCAGGGCTTTGCCGGGGCCGGAGTTACTCATGTCGAAATGCAGGTCGGTAAAATCGAGACTATCATTCTACCGAAAAACGAGGCTTATCCCTATTTGAATTGATCTACTTGTTTAGTACATACCTCGCTGAAAGCAAGCGCAGCGTCATCCGGGCGGAGTAACCCGATCAGGCCAGCCCAACTTTTGTGCCAGCCCTGAATGACGGCGGGTAAGATTATTGACTGAGCGAACAATTGCGCCCATGGGCGCATGTAAAATGAACTGTCTCCGAGCCCTTGTGATAGCGGTATACAGCAGTTCGCGGTTCAACACATCAGAATCCGGATCCGACGGAAATATCAGTAAAACCGAGTCGAACTCCGATCCCTGAGATTTATGAACCGTGCTCGCCCAGGCTGGAACGAATTCGGGTAACCGACTGATGGCGATTACCCTGATACCGCCATCGTCGTCACCAAAGCAAGCGCGCAAGCCGCCACTGTATTCCCATAAAATACCGGTATCACCATTGAATAAGCCGAGATCATAGTGGTTACGGGTGATCATGATCGGTAAGCCGCTATACTGATCGGAATCGGGAAGATTGTTTCGTGACAGCATGCTCCTGGAAATTAATTGGTTAATGGATTCGACGCCGAGCGTTCCTTGATTGGTTGCACATAGCACACGGGTTTTTTCATGGACCAGGAGTGCATCCGTGGGAGAATCGCTTTCAAAGATAGCTTGATAGGCGCTGCATATCCATCTGAGAGTATCACCGAAGAGTTGATCCCCGCTTTCTTCGAACCAGCCCAGGCCCTTGCCGTCACCTTTTAGTAACGCTATCGCGCCATCGCTTTGACCCTGATTAACCCGGGCCGCGAGTTCTCCAATGGCGCTGTCGCTTCCGAAACGATAGTTATTTCCCAGTAAGGCAATCGAGGATGCTATTGCGTTTGGGCTGGTTTCAAGCCGGTGACCATGACCGGTTATATCCCCCAGTACATTGCCGGCTGCGACCGAAGCCAGTTGATCCCGGTCTCCGAGTAAAATCAGGCGGGCATTCTGCGGTAGGGCCGTTAAAAGGTGAAACATCAGTTTCAAGTCTATCATCGAGGCTTCATCGATTACCACGCAATCCACGGCGAGTTGATACTGCCCATCATAGTCAAAACGATGATGCCGATAACCCAGCAGGCGATGGATAGTTTTAGCCTCGACCGGCATGGCAGTTTTAACCTTTGAATTAATTCCAACCTGGTCGATGCGTTGCCGAATCGAAGCACTCATACGAGCCGCCGCCTTCCCGGTTGGTGCTGCAAGCGCGATCCGACATTCTGGATCAAGGCACAACAACACCGCAAGTATGCGTACCACTGTCGAGGTTTTACCGCTGCCGGGGCCACCCGAAATGATACTAAAAGGGCGGCTCACGGCAGTTAGCACCGCCTTTTTTTGATCCTGATCGATGTCGGTCGAAGCAGCGCATAACAAGTCGACCTGTGCCTTTACCCGGGATTGATTAGCTGCCTTATCACCACCAGTCATCGCGGAAATTTTGCGAGCGACGAAGTCTTCATATTGCCAGAAACGATTCAGGTACAATCGGCTGCCATCGAGCGTCAGTGGGGCCAGGTCGTTGGGGCCACCGACACAAAGATTGTTTTGTAAATGTGCACACCAACTAGCGCGGTCGGCAGCGCCAGGCGTTTGCGTGGTATCGATGCAGCTGGAACTAAATAGCGGGCGATTGCTCAGATCTTCGAGATCTATGCAGACATTCCCCTGCTGATTAGCCTCGCAGACCAGAGCAGCGCTTACAACGGTCAAGTCATCGATATCAGTTCTTGCCTGCGTCGATATAAACTCGGCGAAATAGTAACTCAACCAGCTAATATCGCCGTTGCGAGCCAGCTTGTGTAATAGCGAATTCACAGGTTGATTGCTGCAGTAGGGGTGAACTCGAATAACTGCTCGAGCGCCTGGATTGTTTTGAATTCGGGCCGATCGAAATGAACGCCATATCGGTTGCCGTGCTGGAGACGCATCGCACGTAAGAACAGGTAATAACTGCCACCGAAATGTCGTTGATACTCGTAGTCGGGTAAACGCTGTGCCAGGAAGCGATGTAGCGCAATCGAGTAGACCAGGGATTGTAAATCATAGCGCCGCTGCAGCATGGCCTGCTGCAGTAGCTCCGGGCGATAGTCTTCCAGGCAGCCACCCAGGAAATTGCTTTTGTAATCGACGAGGAAGTAACGTCCCTGATACTCGAAAACCAGATCAATTACACCGTTTATCAAGCCGGAGAACTTCGGACTGTTCACCGCTTGCAACGCCATCGGGGAAAGCGACTGCATAAGCTGGTTAAGAGATTCGATGTTCAGATAATCGAGCGCGAAATCAAACGAGAATTCGTTGAGTCGCCGGCTGTTTGCCAAAACCATTAGTGACAGTTCACTGCCATCGAGCGAGGTTCGAACGATATGCTCAAGCCACGCGATCAACGTCTGTTGGTGATTCTCCGCTGATATTTCCGACCCCGGTAAAAATCGGGGGAATAAATGTTTGCACTGCTCGTTTATCGGTAGCTGAAAATCAAGATTTTCAAGCAATGAATGTATCATGACTCCAATGTGGCTGCCGGCCGGAAAATCCAGGATGGGATCATTTTGACTGGATAGTGTTCCGCCAGGGGGTGGTTGATGAACACCACGGGTCAGGCCGGTAAAACTCTGTACTCGCCAGATGGGCAGCTGGCTACGGGAAAATTTGGCAAGTCGGGCGGCGGGTGGTTTTGACTCCTCCCGGTGACTGATCAAAGACTGGTTTTTTCGGGGAAGTGGAACCAGTTCAATCGTGGCGGCACTTTTACCGACCAGATTCTGCAAATCGCCCACGAAATCCATACCGTTGTAAAATCCATTCGGTACCTCCCGTTCAAGGTCTTGCGGGGTTTGCCGCGAATGCAGTAGATAGGCCAGGGCAGTTTGCTGCGCATAACCTGATTTGCCGGCATTTCCGGCC
The DNA here is from genome assembly GCA_964488685.1 of uncultured Gammaproteobacteria bacterium. Taxonomy (GTDB): domain Bacteria; phylum Pseudomonadota; class Gammaproteobacteria. The sequence continues at coordinate 8,034 of CAZAVY010000041.1, read as the reverse complement.
TGACCCCAGGCCAGATAAACTTTGGAGCGAGCGCGGGTCAAGGCTACGTATAACAATCTGATATCTTCCGCGAGGCGCTCCTTTTCAGCGCGCCGCCGGTTTTGTTCAAAATCCACTGAACCGAGGTCGACGCATGAATTCAGTTCGGCGTCGTGATAAAAAACCGCCCAGGTTGAATCTGCCTGTTTACAGGACCAGAGGAAAGGTACGAACACGATCGGGTATTGCAGACCTTTCGATTTATGCACGGTGACAATCTTGACCAGTGCTTCGTCATCTTCCAGGCGCAATTCTGCGGCCTCGTTACCCGTTTCTTCAAACTGTTCCCGAAACCAGCTGACCAGAGCAGACATGCCGGTTATGACAGTGGCTTGTTGTTGCAGCAATTCTCCCAGGTGCAGCAAATTGGTGATGCGTCTTTCGCTGTTGTCCTGCAGTGCGAGATGACGGGTAATTTCAAAAACTTGCAGCAATGCCTGAAACATTGCGCTAAAGCCATTTCGTTCCCATAGTTGTTGCAATTCGCTCAAATTTTCAACCCAGTCTTGCCAGGCTGTATCGTTGTCGACAATCGAGGCAATTTGCCGGTAATCCTGCTTCAGTAGCGAGGATGAAAGTGAGCGCGATGCTACGGACGAATTCTGATACAGAGAAACGGCTAGCAACAGCTCGTAAAGTCCACCGGCCTCATCGCTATTGAAAACCGATTCCCGTCCGATGGTGACGGTGCGAATACCGCTGCCCTGTAGTACCTGGCTCAAGGCATGACCCTCGCTAGCCTGTCGTACAAGTATTGCAATATCGCCGCTTTCTACCGGTTTCCCGTCGATAGTCGCTGCTTGTTGGCCCGCATTTCCGAGTAATTCCGCAATCTCGGTTACGATCGCCTGATAGATCATTTCGCGCATATCCTGCCGTGAATAGTTACCATTTTGCGGGTTTCGGGGTAGTCGCCACATAGTCAATGCGATGCTTGCGTGGTCTTGTACGCGGAGTTCGCGGCTTTGATTCTCTGGAATCGATGCAACCTCGGAAAAATCTATCGACCCTGGGTATATAAAGCTATCGCGCCGATGTGAAAACAGCCGATTGACCGCGGTCACAAGTGCTGGCTGGGAGCGCCGGTTTGTCTGCAAACTGAAGCGTTTTACGCCGCCATGATGCCTGGCCTGCATATAGGTGAAAATATCGCCACCGCGAAAACTGTATATTGCCTGTTTTGGATCACCAATCAGGGTCAGGCTGGTATTATCCGAAGCCATGTAAATATGTTTGAAAATCTGGTACTGAACCGCATCGGTGTCCTGAAATTCGTCGATCATTGCCACCGGGTGCTGGCGCCGCAGGGTTTGCGCAAGTTTTTCCCCGCGGTCCGACTCGAGGGCATCGAGTAACAAGGTAAGTTGATCCTGGAAGGTCAGCACCGCCATTTCGCGTTTGGTTTCCAGCACCTGTCGTGAAGCGCAGCTGAAAGCGGCAATGCGTAAGGCGGGGGAAAGGGTCGCTTTGAACTCAATCCAGGATTGTGCGATTGGGTTGATGGCCATGAAAAACGCGTGATCCAGCAGGGGATCCTGGCCGCGCTTTTTGCTAGTCGAATTCTGGTGAAGCAGCGCCGAGCTTAAAAACTCGAATTGTTCAAATGGCGCCTCGGGTGAAATTTCGGTAAAAAAACGATTCGCAGAATCTATCAATCCAGCCAGGTTTTTGCTGTGGTAGGGGAGTTCCTGCCGGCGACTCAAAACTTTCGAATGTAACAGGATGTCGACCAGCGCCGATTTATTTTTTTTCCATTGTGGCGCAAGCTGATGTAGACATCGGGCAATTTGTCGGGGTTGTTGCAACAGGGCATCGATACTCAACAAGCCTTCGGGTAGCAAACGCGCTGACGGTTTGTTGCGCAGCTCATGAAGTTCGGTCGTCAATTGTTTCAAATCAGGAACATGGCCACGAATCAATCGCCAGTTGTCACTGCCAAGATTGTAGGTTTGTCCACGCCACCAGTCCTTTATCGCCGCCTCCCAGATTTCACTGTCATCGCTCAGCAGCGTACTTTCAAAAAGCTGGTTACCGGATAACGCGTGCTGTTGCAGAATGCGCTGGCAAAAGCCGTGAATGGTAGAGATGGATGCTTCGTCCATGCTGCGTAGCGCAAATTGTAAACGTCGTATCTGCTGCTGGCGCGAATCTTCATCGAGGTTTCGATATCTATCCAGCAGTAACGTCAACAGGTCGTCATCACTGGTAATTTCCATTTCAAGCAGGTTGGCGGCCTGGTACAGGCGCTTATGGATACGACCGCGTAATTCTTCCGTCGCCGCGTTGGTATAGGTAACCACGAGTATCTGCGCGGGTTGTCGGCCCGCTAGAACATGCTGCAGGTAGAGATCGGCGATGGCATGTGTTTTACCGGTGCCGGCACTGGCTTCGATAAGCTTGATGCCCTTCAGGTCAAGATCCAGTATCGTCCGGGCATCGAGATTTATCGAAGTAGTATTTCCGGCCACTTTAACCACCGTGTTCGATTGCGGGCTGGTAAATCAGTCGGGCGTAATCCTGGAATTGCGGATCTTGCAGCGGCTTAAGCGTATTGTTATGCAAGGCCAGGCGCACAAACTCGTCTTCGCATTCACCCGGCGGTGCGTTTTTAAAGGAGCCTCCAGTCCAGATCTCCATTGCCTTGCGCATGGCGTCTTCCGGGTCGGCCTGCTTAGCCCAGGCGTAACTGGTATTCGGGAATACCGGAATCGGGATTTCGAGCCCCCGTCGAAACAATTCCATATAGCCGCATAAAAGCGTTTTGGCCCGGGATGCTTCCAGCGGTTGAAAACGAAGCTCGGTTGTGCTCGGAGTGAGTAATTGGCTGACCTCGTGATGTGCCAGTTGCCCGGTGGCACATAGGGCGAGATGATTCAGCCAGAGTGAAATCACCGATCTGCTTTTGATGGTTTTACTGGCGCTAAAGTGCATCAATCCGGTTTCCGGATAATAGGCTTTTACCTCACCCGACAACAGCAGCCCATCATCGAGACGTAAATCGACCTGACGCGAGACCGGTAATTTAGCGCGGAATTCTTCGAGACGGTGAAACAAGGTTTGATACTCGGTTTGAACTAGCGCCCATTCATGACCGGCAGCACTGCCGTGAGGCAATAAACCCTGTGCGGAAAACTGTAGTAGTTGATTTTGTTTTCCTGTTATCAGGTTGCTCGCGAGGCATTCCACCAGCGCCCATTTCTGCAAACCTTTCAGGGTAAAATTCTCTTCATCTCCGAAAGCCTGATGTCTCGGGATCCTGATGCCCAGCCTCGAATTGAAGAAGTAACGGAGCGGGTGGCTGAAAAATCGGGTCAGCGCTTGCAGGTCGATTTGCGGATCGATAGTCGATACCGTGGAAAGCTTTTCGCTTGGCCAGGATTGGCGAATGGTTTTAGGGTTGCCAGTCGCGAGTCGGGTCGATGTGTCATACCAGTACTGATCGTAAGCAGGTGTAGCGGCTTGAAAATTCTTGGCGCTGAAAGCCTGCATCGGATGCAGCTGTGTCATCTGTTCGCTCAGGGCCCGGTTGTCGGGTTCGGCACAGGAGTCGATATAGTCCAGTAGTTCACGCAGCAGCACCGATGGCTGACATACGCTATTGTCACTGAGGCTGCGTCCGCGGTAACTGAAGTAGAGGTAACGCCTGGCACAGAGCAGGGTTTCAAGCATCAGGTAACGATCTTCGTCACCCCTTTTCGGATCACCCGGTCGCCAGTCCTCGCGCATCAGGTCAAATTCGGTGAGTTGGGTCCTGCGCGGGAAGGCATCATCCTGCATTCCCAGGACGCAGATTACCGGGAACGGGATATTTCGCATCGGCTGCATGCCGCAAAAGGTGACACCGCCCGAGTACAACCGTCCAGGTTGCTGAATTGACCCCAGTTGTTTTTCAATCCAGTAGCTCACCAGGGCCGGGCTTAACTCATCGGTATTCGCGTGACCGAGGGCGCTGATCGCGTTGCGTAGCGGCTGCAGCGGGTCGTCGGTGGTCGTGGGTGAAGAGAAAAACTCTTCGATTAACTGGTGTAGTCGCTGTTGCCAGATCCTGGCACCGGCTGCGTTGCCGAGTTTTTGTCGCCAGTGAAGCAGACGCTCGAACAGGTAGCGCATTCGCGCAATCGCCACTCCGCCATCGCTGTCAATTTCATCGATGGGTGCAATTCCCTGCCAGAGTTCGATATCGCCCATTGCGTATCCGGCAAAAAGTCGATCCCAGGCTTGTTGCCAGGTGTTTTCATGAATTGCGGGAAGTCCCAGGTCCTGCCGATGGGAGGCGCTTACACCCCAGCGAACCTGCGCGGCTTCAATCAGACGGTGAATCTCCGCGATCATTTCCCGGTCAAATCCAAACCGATCTCGAATTTCCGCGCATTCGAGATACGCCATAACTTCGGAACGGGTAAATCGACTCCGGGGTAGCTTTAGCAATTGGATAAAAATCTTGACCAGGGGGTGACCATCGCCGACGCTGATATCGGAAATATTCCAGGCGAGATTTGGGCGTTTGCCGCTACTGTCGAACTGGAACACGGCTTCGATAGACGGTGCGTAAAGGCTTATTTCCGGCACCATAACCAGAATATCTTCGCAGCGAAGCTCCGCATGACGATCCAGCAGCTGCAGCAGGTAGTCATGCAATACCTGGCATTCACGCATGGCGCTGTGGCAGATGTGCACCGAGACTGAATCGTCGGCGGTCAAGTCCTGCGTTGGCTGATCAAGCGCGAACAGGCTGCCCTGCAAGCGCTGCAACATGCTGTCGTTGTCGGGTGCATGATTCTGATCGGACTCACTGCTGGTAACGGGACCCAGGTCCAGCAGCAAATCCTGCATCTGCTGGGCCTGTTTGCCCCAGGAAGTTAACAGGTTGTTTTTGGTATCCAGGTACTCGTCCTGATCAGGATTTTGTAGGCGTCGCCGGGCCCTCTCCTTTTCGCTGACCAGGTCAGCCCAGTACTGGTCCGTGGGATTGTGCTGGTACATCAAAATCTGGGTTTTTGTCGCCAGAGCGTGGATAAATTCAATCAACAATGGGGCCAGACGTGACATCGCGAACAAGCTGATTCGTTGCGGCAGTTTGCTGCTCACAGTGTCATCGCCCAGCCGATCGACAACCCGGGTGATTGCCTCAACCCGATGCAGTTGATTTTGTGAGGCGACGATTTTTCGCCAAAGTTTAGCTTGCCAGTGCTTCGCTTCCCCTGCCGACCAGGCACGGATTTCATGGGGCCGATAAAGCTGGTAGCGATCAAACGCCTCGGCAATGCGCTGTGCTAACTGCAGCCGCTTGATACCGCTGTCATCGCCATCGAGGTAACGACGCAAGGGAGAGAAAAATTCCCCTGCCTCGATTCTGGATAACAGGCCGAATATTTCCCATTTAAGAATTTCTCCGGAATAAGGGTCCTGCTCCGGCACATCGGCAAACATACCGTGCGCCAGTTGCCAGATCCAATCTCCGAGCTGCGGGTAGTGAATATTGGCCGCAACCCCCTGTTGCTGCGCGATGCGCAGGTTCAACCAGCGTGCCATCGCGTAGGTAGGTACGACGATGATCTCGCGCGCAAAAGGGTCTGCCAGAGGCACGCTGGAGAGTTGTTGCGTCAGCCTCGACTGCAGGGTTTCGACGCGGTTGGAACTTAGAATGGTTAACGCCATGGCGGCAGTATTATTTTGCGAAACCCGGTTATTATAAATTGCTAACGGCTCACTGGATGAGCCATATGGCCAAATCGTTGCATTCCAGCATTAAAAAAATAATTGATTACCCCAATAGATTTCATAACATTGTAGCCGTATTGAATTATGATTGTCAGATCTCAAATGGCAGAACTTCATGGCGACCGCTTCCGAAAGTAATTCTTCAACGAGAAATGGCGAACGACGCGTCATCGACAGCAGTGAATATGTTTTTTACGATAGTTACTGGATTCGATACTATGCACCGGCCGAAGATACCTTGACCAATCGTAAGCGGTTGATTGACAGTCTTACGCGGCGCGCCTTTCATCATACCGAGGCAGGCATAAACACGCCGGGAAACCGACTCGAAATCGCCCGCGAAAACTATCGAAACGAAACCGACCCGCAACGCAAGCGCATCAACGCGGCAATGCTTGCCGGGGCTCTGTTCAATCGGGCTACCGATTTATTTACCGCGATCGTGGACCTGGGCGAACTGGGCGTACAGGTCAGTCGTAACAATGAATTGATGCGCCAGTGCAGCAATTGTTTCCAGGAAGCTCTCGATCTAGGCAAACAGGTCAAACATCATAGTGGTTGCGAAGGAATTGATGAAATCTGGGGTGAACCGTTTAAAGCCTTCACCATGCCGGTGGCTGATTTTTATGAATCGCGCTTTATTAAAATCGCGCAAAGTATGCGGGAGATCGACCTGGTCGCAGATTGCATGATTAAAATATTTTGCAGCCGGGAGATGTTTGCGCCAGTGGAAAAATTGATTGTTGATTACGCGAGTGCGGCGCGGCAAACTGCTGAAACCATTAAAACGGATCCGATTATTTTTCGCATTTGGCCAGGATTCGTTTCGCAGGGTGAACAACTTGACGCGTTTAAACCCGGGGTACCCGATAATGCGGGCCAAATGCTGCGCATGCGTATCGCTTACGGCCGCGAGCTGATCCAGGAAGGCCGGCGATTGATCAGTTACATCGCAGGTGCACGGGTACCGATGCCGCAAAGTACCCGGGTTTATATTGAAAAATGCCATCGCTATGGCAAGGTGTCATTACCCTAGCAGAACTCGATAAATAGCATGGCGAAAAAACAAAAAACAGGCAGCAATCCGAATATTATCAAGCTGTGGCCGACCACAATGCTGGCAAAACGTTTTGCACACTATCAAAAAGTAAACCCGGCCTTACTCGAACTGTTTTACCAACACCGCGATCTTGAGCAACGCAGTCCGCAACAGGCCTATGCCAGCGCTGACGACCTGCTCAATAAGTATCCGTTGCACCGGGAATTGAATGAACTCGCGGAATTCATAAGTCAGGGAATTGTGGAAGTTGCAACCGAAGCCAACAAGGGCATGTGGCGGGAGGGTGAAAAAATCCGCGTTAATATTACCGGACTCTGGTTCCAGATTTCTAACCATAATTCCTTCCACGAAATGCATGTGCATGGTAACAGCTCCTGGTCGGGAGTATATTATGTGCGTTCAGGTGACTGCAGTACTTCTGCGGCGTCGCATCGGGGCCAGCAACCCAATGGCGTGACCCGTTTTTACGGGCCACATGTTGAGCATATGGCAGGCGGGTTTGGTGATTACGGTAACCTCTACCTGCACGATAGCAATTGGGACTCCTATCCCGAGGACGGCAAGCTGTGCCTGTTTCCCGCGCATATCAAGCATATGCCCTTTCCCTACAACGGCACCGAAGATCGCGTCATCGTCTCATTTCATGCCCAGGTATTTAATTCAAGCGGGGTTCAAAACTATGACTATGGTTTTAGTAACTAGACATCATGTTTTAACTTCCCTGTCGAAAACATGAAGTCTGATGTTTTCGACAAGAATGGTTCCAGAAAAAAGCGTTCTATAACAATTCGTTGCAAGTTAAAACATATCAGCCCGCATTTCTCACCACCGTCTCGCTACCAACGGTGGTGAGAATTGCGGGCGGGTACTCCTGCCCGATCCGGTAAACCAGTCCGACGGAAGCAAGAACCACCGATCCAAAACTACAATAGATGACCAATGCGGAACGGATGGCAGTGGCGCGAGTTTCATGGGTACAATATGAAATGTAACCAGTAATCGGCGCCGCAAACAGGAGCAGGGCGATCGGGTCGGAAACATTCATCCAGGCTGACAACAGGTGGATCAAAGAAAAAACCACCCCCATCGAAATGAGGATGGCGATAATAGATAATAATGGATTCAAACCAAGCGGTGGTTCGTTACTTCAGTACCGGCATCGTATATTCGGCCTCAAGTCCACTATCGAGCCAGCGCGAAGTCACGGTTTTTAC
>CAZAVY010000040.1:0-28194 GCA_964488685.1 uncultured Gammaproteobacteria bacterium | reverse complement strand
ATGTGTTAAGCATACCGCCAGCGTTCAATCTGAGCCAGGATCAAACTCTTCAGTTTAATACTATTTACGGATAGCTCCGTGTAACTATTTTGAAGAGAGTAACCTCGACTTATTTAACGTAAGTTAAAGTTTTGGTCACTCAAATCGTAATGATACGAATTCATCATTGACATGAGTGCCCACACAAATTACCTAATCAATTGTAAAAGATCATTTCACCAGGGAACGCCTGGTAATTATCGGCCTTTATCAGGCCGCCTCGCGATGCCGGAAATACTAACACACCGACCGGTTTTTAAAAGCGAGGCGCGCAGTATAGACCCTTTAATCACGGCGTCAACGACTTCCGCAGCATTTATCTGGATAAATACCGATGAGTTGAAATATGCCGGATTTGCGGGGGCTATTTAATGCTCCTCGAGGGCCTGATTCAGTCGCTTTACAGCCAGGCTGCATCGGGCCGACGAGGCGCGCATTATAGGGCGTAAAAACAGGGCGTCAAGCACAATTAACCCGACAACAAAATATGTCGCCGGGTTAACCAGTTTAAACATTATTCAAGCGAGTGTAATGCGCGCGAATTTGCGCTTGCCAACCTGCGCTACAACCACCGTATTTTTTTTCAATTGCAACCCTTTATCGGACAACTTGTCGCCATCGAGCCTGACCGCGCCCTGCTGAATCATGCGAAAACTCTCGGAAGTGCTACCGGTAAGCCCGGCTTGCTTCAACAGGGTCGCTATTGCGATAGTAGCCTGGTCCAGGGTCAGTGTGATTTCCTTCATATTATCCGGCATCGCGCCCTTGCTAAAACGGGTAATGAAGTCCTGTTTTGCTGCATCGGCTGCTTTGGCGTCATGGAACCGGGTGATGATCTCTTGCGCCAGTAGAAACTTGATATCGCGCGGGTTTGCACCGGAATCGATATCATTTTGAAATTGCTCGATTTCATGCATCGGCCGAAAGCTCAATAGTTCGAAATAACGCCACATCAATTGATCGCTGATCGACATGATTTTGCCGAACATTTCATTCGGCACATCATCGATACCGATATAGTTGTCGAGTGATTTTGACATCTTTTGCACCCCATCGAGTCCTTCCAGGATCGGCATGGTCAGAATAACCTGCGGCTCCATGCCCTCGGCCTTCATCAATTCCCGGCCGACCAGCAGGTTGAACTTCTGGTCGGTGCCACCCAGCTCCACATCGGCTCGCATTTCAACCGAATCCCAGCCCTGCACCAGCGGGTAGAGAAATTCATGAACCGCAATCGGTTGGTTATTTTTATATCGTTTATCGAAATCATCTCGTTCGAGCATCCTTGCCACGGTATGGCGCGATGCGAGCCGAATCATGTCGGCAGAGCTGCGGGGTCCATGCCAGGTGGAATTGAAGCAGATTTCAGTCGTATCGGGATCCAGGATCTTGAATACCTGTTCCCGGTAGGTGGCTGCGTTTTGCTGGATCTGCTCGGGTGTCAACGGTGGACGTGTCGCGGACTTTCCACTGGGATCGCCGATCATTCCGGTAAAGTCACCAATCAGAAACATGATATGGTGCCCCAGTTCCTGAAACTGGCGCATCTTATTGATCAAAACCGTATGCCCGAGATGCAGATCCGGGGCAGTGGGATCGAACCCCGCTTTGATATTTAACGGCTTACCCCGCCTTAATTTTTGTTGCAATTCGGTCTCAAGCAGGATTTCATCGCACCCACGTTTTATCTGCTGCATTGCATCTTCTTCCGAAATCATGCTATATACCTGCCTGGGGATAATACTTTGGGGGCATTATCTCAATTCAACCAATAACTTAGACGTATTATTTAATGAGTTTTCAAGATCTTGATTTCAAATCTGACCGCAGCTTTACGGCCCGGTCTGAAAACACTTTGACTGTTACCCGGGTGTTCCAATTCAATTGGTTGTTCAAATTGCTAATGATCATCGCCGTTATCATGTTGCTCGGATTCAGTGTATCGAACTGGCAACCCTCTGCCAAAGCTGCGGATTCTACCTCCAAGTCCGCTCGATTACACTATTCGCTGCCAATACCCGAAGCGCTGCTGCCGCCGGATCAGGATATTGTACCGGCGGTTATCGAAGCCGACGCGACTCCCTGGAAAAAGGTAACGATAAAACCAGGCGACACACTGGCCTCAATTTTCGCCAAAAACGGTATAGCCTCGACAACGACGCATCAAATCGCCAGATTAAATGAGCAGACTAAAAAGCTGCGCTACCTCCGCCCGGGCCAGGAAATACAGTTATTACTGGATGCCGAAGGCAAGCTGCGCGCGATGAAATATATCCCGGATATTACCCGTACCCTGTCGATTCAACGCACCGAAGACCAGACTTTCAGCAGCCGCATTATCAACTACAAACTCGACGCATACCCGCTGTATCGGGAAGGTCGAATCGAAAGTTCGTTGTTTGAAGCCGCGGCAAATGCCAACATCCCCGATGGCGTCATAATGGATCTGGTTTCCATCTTTGGCTGGGATATTGATTTTTCACTCGATATTCGTACCGGTGATCGCTTCGGCATCGTCTACGAAGAGCTTTACAAGGACGATGTCAAGATTCGCAATGGGCGGATACTATCTGCTGAATTTACCAACAAGGGCAAGACCTACAAAGCGGTTTACTATACTGATCCAAAGGGTAACAGCGATTATTTCAGCCCGGACGGCAGAAGCATGCGCAAGGCTTTCCTGCGTAGCCCGGTCAAGTTTTCTCGTATCAGCTCGCGTTTCAGCAATAAGCGCTGGCACCCGGTGTTATCCAAATGGCGCTCGCACAAAGGTGTCGATTACGCCGCGGCGCGCGGCACCCCGATACGCGCATCCGGCGAGGGCAAGGTGATCTTCGCCGGCACCAAGGGCGGCTATGGCCGCCTGGTGGTAATTCGGCACGGCGGGCGCTATACAACGGCTTATGGGCATTTGCACCGTTATGCCCCCGGGGTGCGCATTGGTAAAAAAGTCAAACAAGGCCAGGTCATCGGTTATGTCGGCAGCACCGGACTGGCTACCGGGCCACACCTGCATTACGAATTTCGTGTCAACGGGGTACATCGCAACCCACTGACGGTTAAACTACCGGAAGCCAGACCGGTACATTCCGCATACCTCTCCCACTTTAAAGAGAATACCCAGGTCTACCTGTCGATGTTGCGCTTGATGGATCGCAGGTTGGCCGATAATTCGCAGTGAATCAAATCGCCGGCAGCGAGCTATATATCGGACTGATGTCCGGCACCAGTCTCGACGGGGTTGATGTTGCGATCGTCGATTTCAGTCAATTTCCGCCAGACATTCTCGATTGCAGAACGAGGCCTTACCCGTCGACCATTCGAAAGCGTCTGCAGCGGCTGTGTCAGACAGCCACCACAACCCTGGACGACTTGTATGGCATGGATGCAGAGCTGGGCGAATTATTTGCTGAGTCGGTAAACCAGGCACTTGCGATCACTGCTCTCGATCGCAGTAAAATTGAAGCAATCGGTTGTCACGGACAGACGATACGTCACCGCCCGGACTCGGCCATACCTTTTACCGTTCAGATTGGCGATCCGAATCGAATTGCCGTGCTTACCGGAATAACCACGGTAACCGACTTCAGGCGCAAGGATATCGCTCTCGGAGGCCAGGCAGCGCCGTTAGCACCCGCTTTTCATCAATTTCTGTTTCGATCTAAAACCGAAGATCGGGCGCTGATCAATATCGGCGGTATCGCCAATATCACCTACCTGCCGGCCGATCCCGGGCAACCGGTGGTCGGCTTCGATACCGGCCCCGGCAATACTTTGAGTGATTATTGGAACAGCCTGCACCATGCTTCTGCCTATGACGATGCCGGCAACTGGGCGCGCAGCGGACAGCTGCTTGGCGATATGCTCGAAGCGATGATTTCACAAGAAGCGTACTTCCGCCGCGATGCACCCAAAACTACCGGCACCGAATTCTTTAACTCAGACTGGTTATCAAAATTTTTGCCTGATGCCTACGCAAAAGCCGACGTACAGGCGACATTAGTTGAGCTAACCGCGATCACCATAGCGAGCGCCGTATCTGCATTACCGAGCATGCCTGAGAATTGCTTCGTCTGCGGCGGCGGAGCCCACAATCATTATCTGCTCGAACGCCTTGCGCAAAACCTGCCTGAATGCAGCCTCGCGACGACCGACAAGCTGGGTCTTGACCCGGACTATGTAGAAGCCGTTGCCTTTGCCTGGCAGGCACGCGAACGCATTAATTTGCGCAGTGGAAATATCCCCGAGGTGACCCGGGCAAAACAAGCGGCGATTCTCGGAGGGGTATATGTACCGGGATGACACTTCAGCCGTAAACTAGTGAAGTAGTTCACATATTGGAGAACCCAGGGGTGCAACTGCATGTCAAACAATGCCGGGAATGTTAGACTTCATTGCTGAATTCAAAGAGAAATTCAATGGCTATGACAAGGAATGGTTTCGCAGTATCAGTCTGTTTATGGCTGGCGATCGGCACAGCCGAGGCGGAATTTATTGGTCTGAACATCACTCCCAACCAGTGGGCGCCGGCGGCAAACAGCGCCTTTCACTTCTCTGATACCGATAGCATCGGCCTCGCTGACGATTTGGATATGGAAAATCCGGAGCAAACTTCGATGACTATTATTCTCGAACACCCGATCGCCCTGTTACCCAATCTAAGGTACCAGAGCTACGAACTGAATTACCCTGAAACCTCCACCCTGAATTCAGATTTCGATTCAACTGCCGCGAGCTTTGATCTCTCTCAGGACGATATCGTGCTCTATTACCAGTTGCTGGATAACCGGATAAACCTCGATCTGGGTGTCGATTTGAAACGCTTCAATGGCGAAGTATCGTTTGCCGGCGCCACCGATACCAGAATTTCAGTCGACGAAACTATCCCGTTGTTTTACCTGTCCGCGCGCTATGACCTGCCCTACACCGGCTTTTATGTGGGCGCCGATATCAATACCAGCATAATTGACCTCGGTTTCAGCGAAAGCAACGCCCAGGACTCGACCATTATGCTGGGTTACGATTCCGGAAATGGTGTCGGCTTCGAAGGTGGTTTTAAATATTTCTCCCTCGACCTGGATCAGGTCGACGACCCGGATGCCAATCTGGAATATGACGGTGTCTACTTAAACGGTTATTTCAACTTTTAGCCGACTCGGTAAATTCAGTAAGCCTTCAGTTTATTGTCAGGGTTATTTCAGGCTCTCGGCCTAGGATTCTACGTTACAGGATAACCTGTAACGACTGCATACACGCAGAGGAGAATCTTAAATGAGATATTCAAAACTTACTATTGCACTTACCGCTGCAATGATGGCCGCACCCACGGTGGGTCTTGCCTGGGATCATCACGATGACGACGACGAGAAGCCATTTGACGAGGCTTTCCTGTTCTTTGAATTGAACGATACCGATGGTGACCTTGGCATCCATGGCAAGATCGACGGCGATGAATGGAAAAAGCTGGAAATTGAAGATCCACGTGAACGCCGCATGATGAAGGTCAAGGCCAGTGGACGACTCAAACGTCAGGGCTTGACCGAGCTATTTTTCGAAAGCGCGGAACCAACCTTCGACGAGCTCGATCCCGAAGGCTTCCTTAAACGCTTCCCGCAAGGTGAGTATGAAATTGAAGGAATAACATTGGATGGTGAGGAACTGGAAAGCGAAGTTATTCTGTCGCATATCATTCCAGCGGCTCCCACTGATGTAATGGTCAATAATGAAGAGGCTGCGGCAGATTGTGACGCCGAGCTTCCCGTTGTCAGCCGTCCCGTGGTCCTTAGCTGGAATGCGGCAGAAAACTCACATGCCGAACTAGGCAGGGAAGGACCGGTACAGATTCGATACTACGAAGTTGTCGTCGAGATCGACGAAAGCGACTTCAATTCAACTTCTATCATACCCCGGGTACCGGAAGGAGGCAGGATTTCATGGACGATTCCTGACGATTTTTTCGAACTGACCGGTGAAGAAGGCCCTCTCCCCGGCAACAAGAGCGCTTTGGAAAGCTGTTTTCTCATCGCAGGTTTAGACGGTGACGGTGACAATGGCGAGGATGAAGAATAACCGCTTGTTAACCGTCTCCTCTCCCGCAAGGGAGAGGATTTTTAAAGTATGGGACCATTCGTGAAGATCATCGGATTTTCGCTGCTGGTGCTTATGGCAATGATTGCAGGCCTGATGTTGCCACCGGCGCCGGATACCTCCCGGATTCAGATTCCGGTACGCATCCCAGGCCCCGTGGATCAGGCTCAATTGGTTCAAATTGAAGCGGTTGATCCGGTTTACAGCAAATCCAATCAACCGATAAAGATTGAACCGGTCAATTCAATCACGCTACCGGCAACCGATCAACCAAATAACATTCCATGGGTTCCGTACCCGGAGCTGGTGCAGGCGTTGGCGGCGTTGCTAGCCGATCAGGATTCGATAATCAGGCATCACGCGGTCAACGCGCTGGGTGAAATCGGCGGGGAAGATGCGCTCTTGCACCTGGCGCATGCGCGTTACGATTCACATGAAACGATCAGGGCAAATGCAAAATCCATTTTAGTTGAGCTGGGTTATCGGGTTGATTACTATTAACCCGGCGACGATATCCATAATCATTGACTGGCAGCTTGTCAGTCCCGGGTGAGGAATTTGACCACAGACTCAATCACTTTCTCAGCCTTGAGAATGTGCTGGTGCCCGAGCCCTTCGGTTTGCAGTGTTTTACAGTGTTGCCAGCTACGCTCAACCGCTGCGAATCGAGACTGCGAAAAGATTGAAAAGTCGATGGATTATGCCGACGCGATCATCCCTCTTGTCCAGCAGCACTATGACCGGGGTGGTCTGCTGATCAGCATTTGTAGCGGATCCATTAGATCGCAAATGAAGCGCCGCAACCGCAAGTCGAAGTCGCATTAGGATTATTGACGACGAACATTGCGCCCTCGAGCCCTTCGCGGAAGTCGACTTCCGAACCCGCCAGGTATTGATAGCTCTTCTGATCAATAATCAGGGTTGCCCCGTCCTTCTCCACCGTCTTGTCGATCGGATTTACCGCTTCATCCAGCGAAAAAGTGTACTGGAATCCTGAACAACCGCCACCGTAGACCGATACCCGCAGCTTCAGATTCGGATTGCCCTCCTCTTGCTGCAGTCCTTTAAGTTTGCTCACCGCGGAGTCAGAAAACTCAAGCAGGGTTTTACCGGCACTGGGGCCCAGTGACATACCGAAATTTGCATCAATGATTACTTCCATAGCACTACTCTATTCAAATTCACCAGATCAATAGTATCAATTATCCGTAACGGGTTCGTTGTTATTGTCACTATGCTTGTTCGATTTGTCCTCAAGCCGCTTCGGCAACTGACTTCCCTGCGGCTGATGCACCAGGCCGCCATTAACTTCAGCGCCGATCGCCATCTCGATCAAATTGTAGTAAACGCTACCCTTGATTCTCGATTTGGGTGCAAGCTCAACACGTGTAGAACCATATACATCGCCGACAATTTCCCCGTTGAGCACCATATGAGGCACGTTTACTTCACCTTCAATTCGCCCGAATTCACTCAGAATCAGGAGGGCTGTACTACCTTCTTCAGCAACCACGTTACCGTTGATCTTGCCATCAACATGCAATCCACCGGAAAAAATCAGATCCCCGTTGATCTCGGTACCCTGACCCACCAATGTGTCTATACGAGCTGCGCTAAACCCTTTTTTCCTGCCAAACATTTATATACCCCCGGACAATACCCGTGCCCACGAAATAGTTTCTGAAAACGATTTTACCTTTTTTGTGGTCGGTTTGATGCCTATTTCTACTTCGAAAGGCTCAAAATCGTCCGGTATGGCAATATCCCCTTCAAAAACCTGGAAGTAGCGAAACGCAAACTTGGTGTCTGTAGTCGAATTTTCAAGTACTATGTCCGTCATTTTTAACTCGCTAACGCTGCCATCGCGCTCCCCGCGAATCAGAACATTGGCGCCACCACGAACCTTTTTAGTACTTTTCCCGCTCTTGGTAAGAATCATTTTATAGCTGTATTGATTCTGATTGTTCTTTTTACGGATCTCAAACGACTGCAGATTGACACTTAAAGCAGAATCTTTCGGGGAAACGATGCCACGATAAAAAACCAGCTCCTCCTTTTGCGACAGCAATTCCTGCTGCAACCTGACCAGTTCCTGGTTGGCGGATTCGTAAGCACCTCGTTCTATCTTGCTATTGCCCTTTAGATGCGCATTTTTTTGTACCAGATTATGGTTGCGATTTTCCAGTTCGGCAATACGGCTGATCAGGGTTTCACGCTCGAGTTGCAAATGACCAAGCTCGTAGGATTGGTATCCTCTGCCCAGGTAAAAAAACAGGCCCATCAATAAAATCAATAGTCCGATACCAAGCCAAAGTTTCCATGGCTTGTATTGTCTGACCTGAAATCCGCGATGCAAACTTCTCAAGGTATCATCCCCGGAGCTTCCAGACCAACGCTTTCCTCGATACCAAACATCAGGTTCATATTTTGTATCGCCTGCCCCGCAGCCCCCTTAACAAGGTTATCCTCAACCGATAACACGACGTATTTATTGGCGGCTTGCAGATAATGTACTGCGATTTGACAAACATTGGCGCCACGCACGCTGCGCGTTTCAGGATGTGAGCCCGCGGGCATCACATCGACAAACGGCTCTTCGCGATAATGATCATCAAACACGGATTGAACCCGATCCGCAGGTCCGACCGCATCGGCATATACCGTGGCATGTATACCCCGAATAATCGGCATCAGATGCGGCGTAAATACCAGCTCGGCGGCAGCATCGATGGTTTGCAGAATTTCTCTGATTTCAGGCAGGTGGCGATGGCCGGACACCGAATAGGCTTTAACCGATTCGGTGACTTCACAAAAAGCGGTGCTGATATTGGCGCTTCGCCCCGCGCCACTGGTACCGGATTTACAATCGGCTATTATTGATTTAGGGTCGATCATGCCATTGGCCAGCAAAGGCAACAATGCGAGAATGACCGACGTCGGGTAGCAACCCGGGTTAGCAACCAGGCGCGCGCGGCGAATCGCTTCTCGATTGAGTTCCGGCAAGCCGTAGACAGCTTCTTCGACCAAAGCCGGACAGGTATGGGTCACACCGTACCACCGCTCCCAGGTCGGAATATGCTTGATTCTGAAATCCGCAGCCAGATCAATTATTTTGATACCCGCTTCAAGCAACTGCTCCGCCTGGGACATCGCCGTTGTATTCGGGGCCGCAAAAAATATCAGGTCACAACTGCGGTAGGCTTCGAACGAGGGTGTGCTGAAATTCAAATTTATCGCACCACGCAGGTTCGGGAACAGTTCGGCAACCGCATTGCCAGTCTGCGAACGCGAGGTAATAATTTCCAGTTCTGCCTGCGGATGTTGCGCCAGCAATCGAATCAACTCGACACCGGTGTATCCGGTGCCACCCACTATCCCAACTTTAATCATTCTATTGTTTGGCTCATACCGTTAAAATGGACGCAATATTATACATAGATCGGAAATTGTAACTATTGAAAAACACCAGTTTACCGTGGTTTAGCCCTGCTATCTAAGAGATTCTTGATGATTTGGATCAAAGCATTTCACATTATTTTTATGGTGGCCTGGTTCGCCGGCATATTCTATTTACCAAGATTGTTTGTTAACCATGCGGCGGCCGAAGAAGAGGCTGTCAGGGACCGACTGACCCTGATGGAGCGTAAACTTTACCGGTTCATTACTCCATGGATGGCGCTGACGTTAGTTTTCGGATTGTGGTTACTGTTCGATTATGCCTGGACCGCCTATTCCCATACCGGGTGGCTACACCTCAAACTTGCGCTCGTTATCCTCCTGGTTGGCTACCATTTTTACTGCGGCAAAATTATCCGGGAATTGGCCGATAATCGATGTCAACGCTCAACACTCTGGTTTCGCTGGTTCAATGAATTACCGGTGCTGGTTTTATTCGCGGTCATAATTCTGGTCGTCGTCAAACCATTCTAGCCAAAACTGGTGTGGCGGAGGGGTGAGGACGCGGGTTCAATCAATTGTGAATGCGGATATCTTGATTTCACGGCGTGGTTACAAGATCCCGGATTAGCGCTGTACGCTTTCCGGGATGACCCGACGCGTTGGGCGCCGGGTCATTTACCGGCGCGAATGAGGCCACCGAGGCCGCGTTCATCGAGTTTACCGGCGTACATTTCACGGATTTTGAATGCGTCCGACATAGTTAGAGCCTGTTCTAGCATGCCGGCCAGTTCCGTGTAACTGAATGACATGATGACTTTTTTCGCCCGCAGCAAGCTACCAACACTCATCGAAAGACTATCGATACCCAACCCAAGTAATGCCATTACTCCGACAGGATCACCCGCGAGTTCACCGCAAACGCTAACCGGCGTTTCGCTCCGTGAAGCACCCTCGACGATTTGGCGCATGGCCTTCAAAACCGCCGGGTGCAGCGACGAGAAAAGACTAGCAACATTTTCGTTATTTCGATCCACTGCGAGCAGATACTGGGTCAGATCGTTAGTACCGATCGATACAAAATCAACAATCTCGCAGATATCTTCAATTTGATATACCGCCGAAGGCACTTCGATCATGGCGCCAATCTTGGGCTGCCGGACTTTGTCGCCCATTTCCTCTTCGATTTCGACGCGCACCCGATGGATCAGAAAAAGCGCCTCGACCAGCTCCGACTTACCACTGATCATAGGCAATAGAATTTCGAGGTTGTTGACCCCGACGTTAGCTCGAATCATGGCGCGCACCTGGGTTACGAAAATCTCGGGATGGTCCAGGGTTATACGAATTCCGCGCCAGCCCAGGAAGGGGTTGGCCTCATCGATTGGAAAGTAACTCAGTGGTTTGTCGCCGCCGACATCGAGGGTACGCAGCACCACCGGCATTCCGGTAAACGTTTCGAGTACATCCTTGTAGATCAGATATTGTTCTTCCTCGCTTGGGAAACGGTCACGGATTTGAAACGGTATCTCGGTCCGGTAAAGCCCAACCCCTTCAGCACCGCTAAGCAACGAAGGGGTGTGATCTGACATCAGACCGGAATTAACCAACAATGAAACCTGATGTTTATCCGTTGTTTCCGCCGGCTGGTTTTTCAGCACCAGCAAGTCTTGCTCGATTGCCGCTTCTTCTTCCAGGTACTGGTTATACTCATCGAGTATCGATTGGTCCGGATTGATGAAAGCAGATCCGTTGTACCCGTCGACGACCAGATCAACCCCGTCGAGTTGTTTTACCGGTAAATTGGGTACCCCCATTACCGCGGGAATACCCAATGCGTGCGCGAGAATCGCGACATGGGAAGAACTGCTGCCATGGGCAGATACGATCCCGCTGAGGCAGTCCAACGGCACATCGGCCAAATCAGTTGCCGTTACCTCGTCACCGACGAGAATGGTCTGATCCGGAAAATCGAGGTAGGGGCTTTGCTCAAGCATTAATTTTCGCAGCACTCGCAAACCGAGATCGCGAATATCATTTGCCCGCTCCGCCAGATAGCGATCTTCCATTTGCGCAAAAACATAGGCATGTTGCTCGATAACGTCCCGCCAGCTGGATGGCGCCCAGTTACCGGCCACAATTCCCTGCTCGGTGTCATCGATTAGTGACCCACCACTTAGCATCTGTGCATAAGCCAGAAACAATGCACATTCTTCCTCCGGCAACGAAGCCCGCATTTTTTCAGCCTGCTGAGTCAATTCGTCGCAAACCTTGTGCACTGCTCCCCGGAAGCTCTTCAATTCACTTTCTATATCGCTGATCTTCTTGTTCGGCACCGACTCGAAAGTGACGCCACGATTGAGCACCATCGCCACCCCGATCGCCATACCGGGAGCTCCCGCTACGCCTTTGACCACGTGAGTCGCCTTTTCGACACCGAAGCGGCCCTGAATTTCAGCGCGCTCGATCGAAGTCGCAAGTTGGGCCGCCAGCGTGGTTAAATATGCCACTTCGTCTTCGTTAAATGCATTAACCTTACGCTGTACCGAGATTACGCCGAGCACATCACGGTGGGCGATGATCGGAACGCCAAGTAATATCGGGAAATTAATTTCACCGGATTCGGGTACCAGCAGAAATTTTTTATGGCTCGGGGCATCTATCAGATTCATCGCTTCTGCGCGCGCAGCAATGGTGCCAATCAGACCCTGGCCCAGTTTTCTTTCCACCTTGCCTATGATAGCGGGATTCAGTCCGTTACAGGCCTGCAATACCAGGACATCGGGCTCGTCTTTTTTCGCCAGAAAAATGGAACAGGCATCCGCATTGAGATCACGCGTTAAACTCTCGGTAATCAACACCAGCGCACTATCGATATCAGAGGCCCGGTTGACCTCCTGTATCATATGTTGCAGCCTGTGAATCATCGATGCCAAGGTTTGATTCTCTGGTTAAAAATTATTCAGTTGTCCGCGGTAATCTGGATTCCAGTTGCGCCAGCGCACACTGATAGACTCGACGTTTGAAAAATACAACGTTTTCGACCGGGTACCAATAATCGACCCATTCCCAGTGATCAAACTCGGGGGTACCGGACACCCCCAGATCGAAGCTCGATTCGTCGCATTCCAGTTGCAACAGGTACCACATTTGCTTTTGTCCGATGCAACGTGGTTCGGACCGACGCATTAGCCGCCGGGGTAACTTGTAACGTAACCAGCTTTGGGTCGAACCCAGCACGGATACGTGGCCGGGTTTTAACCCGGTTTCCTCCCACAGCTCACGATACATCGCTTGCTCGGGATTTTCATTGACGCCGATGCCCCCTTGAGGAAACTGCCATGCATCCTGGCCAATACGCCGCGCCCACATCACCTGTCCGGCGGGGTTACATAGTATTATTCCGACATTTGCACGGTACCCGTCTGTATCGATCATTTCGCTGGTCAATGTAAATCGTTTAGAATCTGAACCGCCCATTCTGACATAGACGCTCAGACCCCAGCAAGCCACGACCCGGGAAGCAAGTCATGACACTCGCAATTTTCGACCTTGACCATACCCTGATAAACGGGGATAGCGATTATCTCTGGGGCGAGTACATGGTAGATAACGGCATTGTAAACGCACAGGAATATCGCGAGCGAAACCAGGTTTTTTACCAGGATTACCAACGCGGAACCCTCAATAACGAGCGCTACCTGGAATTTGCGTTAAAGCCATTAACCCATCACCCCATCGAAGCACTTCATGCCTGGCGTGCAGATTTTGTGGACAAACAGATAAAACCGATTATCGCACCGGGTGCTGTAAAACTATTGGACGAACATCGTTACCAGGGGCACGAATTGCTCATAATTAGCGCAACCAACCTGTTTGTCACCGCGCCAATAGCAGGGTTACTTAAAGTGCCGACGGTTCTTGCCACCGAGCCCGAAATTATCGATAACTGCTATACGGGGCGTTATCTCGGTACTCCGACCTATCGGGAGGGCAAGGTAATCGCGCTCAAACAATGGCTCGGCGGCAACGACCAAAGCCTCGCCGGCAGCTATTTTTACAGCGATTCACTCAATGACCTTGCATTGCTGGAACAGGTCGATCATCCGGTTGCGGTCGATCCGGATGACGAGTTAAAGACGATCGCCGAACTGCGAAACTGGGAAATCATCGGCCTGCGCTGATCAAAACTTTGGTTCTCACAGATATTTCAGATCTCTTATCCAGACCATCAAATAGTAATGACTGCCTTTCTATTGTGTGAATACCGCGAGATCAGAACAAAGATCGGCAGGGTGTGGCCATGGGGAATGCTCCGGATTTCATTGCGTTTATTTATTATGACGGCTAGGCTTTGGGGAGCGTTACGCCCTTCTGTCCCTGGTATTTGCCTCCGCGATCTTTGTAAGATATCTCACAGACTTCATCAGATTCATAGAACAGCATCTGCGCCACACCTTCGTTGGCATAGATCTTGGCGGGCAACGGTGTGGTATTGGAAAACTCGAGCGTAACGTGACCTTCCCATTCGGGTTCGAGCGGCGTGACATTGACGATAATGCCGCAACGGGCATAGGTGGACTTTCCAAGACAAATGGTCAACACGCTACGCGGTATTCTGAAATACTCGACGGTGCGCGCCAGCGCGAATGAGTTCGGTGGAATAATGCAGACATCGGACTGGAGGTCGACGAAACTATTGTCGTCGAAGTTTTTCGGGTCAACGATTGCCGAATTGATGTTAGTGAAAATCTTGAACTCGTCAGCACAACGAACATCATAGCCATAACTTGAAGTGCCGTATGAAATGATGCGGCCATTTTCCGATTCACGTATCTGCCCGGATTCGAAGGGTTCGATCATACCTTCCCCCTGCGCCATCCGACGAATCCACCGGTCCGATTTAATACTCAAAGCTTAGCCCTGAAAAATATCGAAGTATATCCGCTCAAGGGTACATGCGTCGATGGGGTTTCGGGATTTTGCATTCAATGCAAACTTGTTCCGCCCTTCTATACTCTAACCTCAGTCAACGCCGTTCATCTATATGACATACCGGCTTAATGCGGAAATCAACCCTATGGCAGGTTCGATTCAAACTAACAGCAGTCCCGGGCATTGGCCCAGCGTTTTGCGACAGATGTTGCACTTTCGCCTGGCACGTCGATTGTTCCTGATAGTATTTGCCGCCATCGTACTGATCGAGCTCATCATCGTATTTCCCTCGTATAACAATTATAAGTCTTCCCAGCTGGCCAATTATCGGGAGTTTGGCCGTATTGCCGCATCCGCCGCCCTGAAGCACCCTACCCATGAGCACTCGTCAATTTCACAAGATCTCGAAGGCCTGATTTCGCTTGATAGTCGGCTGCTCGGCGTGAAAGCGTTTGATAGCGCCGGTCTTTATATTGCAAGCACCGGGGAAACCGTTGAAATGGTCCCGACTGCAAATAAAAAGTCAGTTGCGCATTTATCCGAACAAAGACCCATCTACGAGGTGTTTATTCCTGATGAAGAAACCGCGGCAGGATTTGACGTCATCTTGCGCATGGATGCCTCCGAAATTACGGCGGAACTCGACGCATTCGTAATCAGAATCCTGAGCTTGACCCTTGTTACTTGTGGCATCGCCGGGTTAATCGTATTCCTGTACGTGGTTTTCACACTGATTTATCCGCTCCAGAAGATCCATGCAAGCCTGAAAAAGGCGAAACTCGACCCGGCCCGCGCCGACGCGAACGAAATCCTTCACTCACGCAATGATGAAGTCGGGGTAACCATTGATCTGCTCAACGATGCGTTGCGTGAAATTGGTGAAAGTCATCGTTCCGACGCCGCCTTTCAGGAAAACCGCTTGCACGACTTCGCCGAAGCCGGTGCTGACTGGTTTTGGGAAATGGACGAAGAACTGCGATTCAGTTACTTCTCCGACAGCTTTGAGTCGGTTACCGGGGTGTCCCCGAACAAGCTGCTCGGAAAAACACGAGCCGAAACCGGCCTACCCAATGTTCCGCTCGATGCATTTGACAAACACGTGAAAACACTTGAAAACCGGGAGCAATTTCGTGATTTCATCCACCCCCGCGATAAAACTGATGGTGGTCAGGTTTGGCTTTCGATCAGCGGCAAGCCTGTCTATCGTAACGATGGTAGTTTCCTCGGTTTTCGCGGAGCCGGATCGGATATCACAGAACTTTACCTGGCACAGCAGGAACTGGTCAAAGCCAAGGAAGCGGCTGAGCAGGGCAACCGTGCCAAGTCGGAATTCCTGGCAATCATGAGCCACGAAATCCGCACGCCAATGAACGGTATTATCGGTATGGCCGACCTACTGGGTGAAAGCAAACTGGATGACAATCAACAAAAATACACCCGGATCATCCAGGATTCGGGTGTCGCTTTGATGCGGATTATCAACGACATCCTCGACCTGTCGCGGCTTGAAGCAAGGCGTATTAGCCTGGAACAGGCCGAATTCGATTTCGCCGTCGTGGTCGCGGGCGTGGTGGACATATTGACGCCCCAGGCCAGGGAAAAAGGACTCGAACTGAAGTATGAAATTGACCCTGAGCTCCATAACAACTACCTCGGTGACTACGGACGACTTCGTCAGGTCATGGTCAACCTGGTCGGCAATGCAATCAAGTTTACAAGCCAGGGTTCTATCACCATTAAAATTAAACGGGTTGGTGGCGATGACCGGGAATCGCGATTGCGCACCGAAATCAAAGATACCGGTATTGGAATTGCGCCAGAGTCAATCGCTAAACTATTTCGTAGTTTCACCCAGGTCGACGCTTCAACATGGCGTCGTTTTGGCGGTACGGGGCTCGGGCTCGCAATCTGTCGCAAGATTATCGAGGCGATGGGTGGAGAAATCGGGGTTACCAGCGTCGAAGGCGATGGTAGTCAGTTCTGGTTTGAAATCACTATGCCGTGTATTGATCCAGGCACACACGCAGAGGCTAGCGAAGATAGCGTCACAATCATACCTGGCCATAAATTCAAAACCGATCAAACCGGCGCTCAGTTGCGTATTCTGGTGGTAGACGACATTCCGGTAAACCTGATCGTGGTAGAGAAAATGCTGGATAGCATCGGTTACCAGGTCGAAACCGTAACCAACGGCGTCGAGGCGGTAGAAGCGGTAAAATCAAGATATTATGACCTGATCTTCATGGACATCCAGATGCCTGAGATGGACGGGCTTGAAGCAACACGCCGAATTCGCGATCTCGATATCGAAAATGGCAGCGTCCCGATTGTGGCAATAACCGCTAACACCCAGAAAAGTGATCGCGACGCATGTATCGAGGCTGGAATGAACGATTACCTCGCCAAACCGGTTGTTAAAAAGCAATTGGTCCGGTTACTCGATCGCTATTTTCCCGCAGCCGCGGCATAGGGAACATCATGAACAAGCGCAGAGTTGAAAAAATAATAACCGGGCAGGCGACTACCGATGGCGCAGGCGTTAAATTGGTACGCATGATCGGGCAGCCTGAGTTTATGGACCTCGATCCATTCTTACTGCTCGACGCTTTTCGATCGGATGACCCGGATGCCTATATCGCCGGTTTTCCACTCCATCCACATCGAGGATTCGAAACCGTCACCTATCTGCTCAACGGGCGTATACGCCACAAAGACAACGCAGGAAACGAAGGTGTAATCGAACCCGGCGGCATTCAGTGGATGACAGCCGGGAAGGGCATTGTGCATTCCGAAATGCCGGAACAGGAAGACGGCTTGCTCGAAGGTTTTCAACTCTGGATCAACCTACCGGGCTCACACAAGATGTCGCCACCTGCCTACCAGGAGTTTGATACCGCGAATATCCCGGTTGAATCGAGGCCCGGCACCACGATTAAGGTCATCAGTGGAGAGACTGACAGGGGCACCCGCGGACCGGTCACCCAACCCCTGACCGAACCACTTTATCTAGACGTATCGCTGGAACCCGATACCAGCTTCGACGAAAGCATTGCTGCTGATCGCAATGGATTCGTCTACGTTATCAGTGGCGAGTTACTGATTGAAGACATTGAAGGGAAACCGCTCAAGCTCACAGCTGACCAGCTCGCGGTGCTGGGTCAAGGCGACCGCATTGAGTTGCGGGCAGGCGGTAAACCAGTTCGTTTCCTGCTGGTTGCCGGCAAACCACTGAACGAGCCGATTGTGCGTGGCGGTCCCTTCGTCATGAACACCGAGGCCGAGATAAGCCAGGCATTTCGCGATTTCAAGCAAGGCAATTTATAGCTTTTTCCGAATCGCCCCCGGGTACTGCATGTCGAGTAGCCCTGACCCTGCTAAATCTCGCATCCGCGCACACCCTCGAGATCAATCTTTTCGTTAATTCGGTAAATTTAGTTAGCTGTCACCAATCTTCAGATCAGTTATTCTGGATGACGATATTCGGGAAAGCAGCGGAGTGGTCGCGTGCCTTGGTGGCGAGCCTGGCCGCAGCCTTGCGGGCGATGCTGCGATAAATCGAACTGATCTGGCTATCCGCCATCGCAGCCACAGTGGGATTTCCGCTATCCGAGTGTTCGCGGATACGAATGTCGAGCGGAAGCTCGCCAAGCAGGTCAACACCATGATCCTTAGACATGCGCGAGCCACCACCCTCACCGAATATGTGTTCACCGTGTCCACACTGACTACAGATGTGTATACTCATGTTCTCGATGATGCCAAGGACCGGCACTTCAACTTTTTCGAACATTTTCAGCCCCTTGCGAGCATCAAGCAGTGCTATATCCTGCGGGGTAGTAACGATGACTGCGCCACTGACCGGTATGCGCTGCGCCAGCGTTAACTGGATGTCGCCGGTTCCGGGCGGCAAATCGATGATCAGGTAGTCAACATCTGTCCAGTGGGTGTCGTTGAGCAATTGCTCTAGCGCCTGTGTCACCATCGGCCCGCGCCAGATCATTGGCGTATCTTCCTCGACCAGATAACCGATCGACATCGACTGAATGCCATGCCCGATCATCGGCTCCAGACTCTTACCGTCAGATGACTCGGGTTGCCCCTTGCAACCGAGCATGCGCGGGATACTGGGTCCGTAAATATCGGCGTCAAGAATTCCGACGGTTGCGCCTTCAACCTGCAGCGCCAGGGCAAGATTGACCGCGGTCGTGGACTTGCCCACGCCACCTTTACCCGAGGCGACTGCAACAACATTCTTGATGCCTTCCAACGGCTTCAGATTTTGTTGCACCGCGTGTGACGTGACCCGGCTTGAAACTTTAATATTGAATTCACCATCGCCGTCGAAATCATTCAGGGCTGTCAGGATTTCCTGCTTCAATTCGTCGAAGTAGCCCGCTGCGGGGTATCCCAGCTGAATTTCAATTTTCCAGTTGTCACCCTCTTGTTCAACCGACTTTACGGCTTTGCTTGCCACCAGGTCGGTTTCCATGTTGGGGTCGATGATCTGCCCGAGTTTCGCTTCTATCTGTGATTTGTCAATCGCCATGTATATCTGTATGCCAGAGTTTGGGGAACGAGCGCGCATTTTACCTTAGCCGGCTGCTAAATATCACTTAGTTTTTATGTGAATGTTCTATACAGGTGGGTACCCTAGCACCTAAAATACGCTGCTTTAACGAGGTCGATCGACTCGATGAGTTCCAAATCCCGCCAGATAGTGGTTACCAGCGCGCTACCCTATGCCAATGGTCCGATTCATATCGGCCATATGCTCGAGTATGTGCAAACCGACATCTGGGCGCGTTTTCAAAAACTACGTGGCCACGAATGTACCTATGTTTGCGCTGATGACGCACACGGCACACCGATCATGCTGCGTGCGCAGGCGCTGGGCATTACACCCGAGGCGTTAATCGAGCGCATGCACAAGGAACACCTGCAGGATTTTTCCGATTTCGGGGTTGAATTCGATAACTATTACAGCACTCACTCGGAGGAAAATCGTTTTTTCGCCGAGTACATTTACACCCGGCTACGCGATGCCGGACATATTCGTACTCGTGTCATTTCACAGGCTTATGATCCAAAAGCAGAGATGTTCCTGCCGGATCGTTTCATCAAGGGCGAATGCCCTCATTGCGGCGCCGGCGACCAATACGGTGACAATTGCGAAAATTGCGGCGCCACCTACGCGCCGACCGATCTCAAAAACCCGGTATCGGTGGTCAGCGGCGAAGCACCGATCGAAAAGGAATCCGAGCAGTATTTCTTCAAACTGGAAAACTTCGAAGACATGCTTAAAGCCTGGTTCGACGCCGGGCATGTGCAAATCGAAATTGCCAACAAGATGAACGAATGGCTCGACCAGGGACTCAAGGATTGGGATATCTCGCGCAATGCCCCGTATTGGGGTTTTGAAATCCCGGACGCTCCGGGCAAATATTTCTACGTGTGGCTGGACGCACCGATTGGCTATATGGCCAGTTTCAAGAACTGGTGCGAAGCCACAGGTCACGATTTCGACTACTACTGGAACAAGGATAGCAAAGCGGAGCTCTATCATTTCATCGGCAAAGATATCGCACGCTTTCACACCATGTTCTGGCCGGCCATGCTGCATGGTTCAGATTTTCGCAAACCAAGCGCGGTCTACTGCCACGGTTTTCTGACCGTGGATGGGCAAAAGATGTCGAAATCTCGCGGTACCTTCATCATGGCGCGCACTTATCTCGAACATCTCGATCCCGAGTACCTGCGTTACTACTTTGCCGCTAAACTCGGACCCGGAATCGACGACATCGATTTGAACCTCGACGACTTCACCAGTCGCGTCAATTCCGACCTGGTCGGCAAACTGGTCAATATCGCCAGTCGTTGTGCCGGCTTTATCAACAAACGATTCGACAGCAAGCTTGCCGCCAAACTCTCCAACGAGGATTTGAGTCATCAGTGTCTGCAGGCCGCAGAGACCATTGCCGGTTATTACGAAAATCGCGAGTTCGGCAAGGCGATGCGCGATATCATGGCCCTGGCCGATAAGGCCAATCAATTCATTGATGAAAAGCAACCCTGGGTCACCATCAAGGACGACGCAGGCCGGCAGCAAGTCCAGGATGTCTGCAGCATCGGTTTGAATTGTTTTCGACAGCTGATAATCCTGTTGAAGCCGGTTTTACCCCGGCTTGCCACGCAGGCCGAGGCATTTCTCAATGTCGAAGATTTAAACTGGGGCAATCTCGGTGACAACCTGCTCGATCATAGCATCAACCGCTTCAAGCCCCTGATGACCCGGATCGAACCAATTTTTATCGAACGCATGATCGAGGCCACAAAAGCAGATCTTCTGGTAGAACAGAAAATTCAGCAGCGCGTGAGCGACCCTTCAATCGAAGCGATCGCGCCGGAGATCAGCTATGACGATTTCGCAAAACTCGATTTTCGTATCGCCAGAATCGTTGCCGCAAGCCGCGTTGAAAAGTCTGATAAATTATTGCAGCTCACGCTGGATATCGGCAGCGAAACCCGTAATGTGTTTGCCGGTCTCAGCAATGCCTACCAACCCGAGGATCTGGAAGGCAAACTTACCGTGATGGTAGCCAACCTGGCACCCCGTAAAATGCGCTTCGGCATATCCGAAGGCATGGTGCTGGCAGCCGGCAATGGCGATACAGATCTGTACATCCTGAATCCGGACTCGGGCGCAAAACCGGGAATGCGAGTCAGTTAATTGTTGCCGCGCCTGATTGTTACCAGCCTCTTGCTCGCAGGCAGTTTTGCACTGCCTGCGAGCGCAATGGAATCCAAGAAAATATACCAGCTTAATGAGGATCGCGTGTTCCAGGTACGCGTGCTCAATCGTGAAACCGGCAAAAAATTCAGTATTGGATCGGGTTTTGTGGTCGGTGACGGCAGCCAGATCGCGACCAACTATCACGTCATCAGTCAGGTCATCCTCGAACCGGAGCTGTTCTATGTTTCATATGTTGGCAAAGATGGGCTGGGGGGCGAACTGAAACTGCTCGGGCTCGACGTAGCCCGAGACCTGGCGTTGCTCGGTGCTGACGAGACCATAGGTGAGGCGATTTCAATGAGTCCTTTGCCGTCGCGTGGAGCGCCGATTTTCGCAATGGGTAATCCGCTGGACCTCGGGCTCAGTATCGCGGTCGGCACCAACGGTGGTATTTTGAACCAGACTGACGACAGTCGAATTCTGTTTTCGGGCAGTCTCAATCCCGGCATGAGTGGCGGACCCACATTTAATGAAGAAGGTGAAGTAATCGGTATAAATGTCGCGACGGCACGCAACGATATCAGCTTCATCGTGCCTTCGCGTTACCTGAAGGACCTGATCAAACAATCAAAACCGGGGGGCTTCAGCCCCGGGCAAGACATCAAGACCGAGGTTGCTCGCCAGGTACTGGCTTATGAATCCAGCTATATCGAACAACTGCTGGCGAGTGACTGGCCGAGCCTCGACCTGCGCCGCTTCAAATTACCGGGCGTCATATCCCCAACCGTGCGCTGCTGGGACAATAGCACCAAGCTGGGCGCCATTGCTCGCTACAAGCGCTACCAGATTCGTTGTACCAACAAAAACCATATTTACCTCGATGAGGACAACAATTTCGTCGGCCGGTTGATATACGAGTATTTCTGGCTCGAATCCGAAGATCTCAATCCGATTCAGTTTTTCAACCTGTATGAAAACCTGAATAAGGATCAGATTGAATCGAAGATGGATCGAGACATTGTCAGTAACTTTAACTGCAGAACATGGTTTGTCGAGGTTTCGTCGCAGAAATTTAAAAGCAACCTGTGCCGTCGTGAATACGTGGAGTACGAGGGTATGAGCGATGTCCTGTTCACCGCGGCCCTCACCGGCCACAGTAATCGTGGACTTTTTATCACGCTGATCATGACGGGTGTAGACTACGGATCAACATTACCACTGATTCAAAAATTTCTGGAGCAAACCCAGTGGAAGCCCTGATACTGGAAATCAGTACCCGGGGACTATGCCGCTACGAACCGATCAAGCTTGAAGTAACGACGCTCGGCCGCGCCCTGGATAACGATATCATTTTATCCGACCCAACCGTAGCGCCGTACCATCTCAAGATAATCCGCTACGGCGATAATTCGCTGGAATTGGTCAACCTGGCTGATGTGAACCCGACTCGTATTGACGACCAGCAGGTGGATTCGCTAATGACCGAAAAGTTACCCCTGAGGCTGGAATTCGGACGCGTACAGGCAAAATTGCTGCCCCGTGATCACATCGTTGGGGCTACTCGTGCCCTGGCCGGTAACGGCCGCCGAAGTCATTTATTCGGCCACGCTTACTGGGCGGCAATCCTTGTGTTGGCCTGCCTGTTCTTCGACGGCCTCGAGTTCTTTCTCAATTCCTACACCAGCTTCAAATGGAGTGATCTACTCAAGTTTGTACTGCGGGAAACCGTATTTACCATCGGCGTATTTGTGCTGGCGCTGTCAATACTCGAACGACTATTGGTAAATCGTTGGGAAATCAGACAATTGGTAACCTCGGTGGCACTGGTTTACCTGCTTTTCTTTTTTACCACCCTGCTGGCCGATGGCCTGGTCTACCTGTTCTCGGCGAGCTGGCCGACGACCCTGTTTCACTTCGGCTGGTATCTGGCAGTCATTCCTTTTGCGATTTCGCTGTACCTGATTCACATCTCGCATTTGAACCGGAGCCGAAGCGTAATTCTTGCCCTGTTGATCGCGAGCCCGATCGCGTTGCCTTCGATTCTGCAAAGTTCGGAGTTACACGACCTGCTCGACGATTTCAGTTCAGCGGCAAAGTATCAGAACAACCTCAGTTCGCTTAACTGGCACTTGAAGGGCAGCGTCAACATTGATCAATTTATCGAACAGGCACAAAATCTCGATCGCGGCGAGTTCGCCGACTAACCCGCGAATTGCACATAAGGAACCCAGGCTGGAACAAAGAATTGGAGGGGTGAAGAAGGATCTGATATGCAATTGATCTATTGTAAGATTTAACCTGGTGATTTCCTGAACTGCCGCGATGATTGCGCAGGACTTTGTTTTCTCAGGAGATTTTCCGAAGAAGTGTCGGACCAATGGATCCCCCCGACCGAGGAAGGTTCCCGAGGAAACTAAGATCAAGCCAGGGCGCGAGCAGGTTTATGAAATGTTCGGGTTGACAAAGGCCTCAAGTAAATTCTGTATTTTTCATCTGGGTCAGGCCTTATAATCCGGCCATGTCAGAATACCTACTGCTTTTAATCGGCACCGTATTTGTCAACAACATCGTGTTGGTAAAATTTCTCGGACTATGCCCGTTCATGGGGGTCTCGCGCAAAGTTGAAACCGCCATCGGCATGAGTGCGGCGACGACTTTTGTGCTCACCCTGTCGGCGGTACTGAGCTACCTGATCAATAGCTGGATTCTGTCACCGCTGGATCTCGAGTACTTGCGCACCATCGCTTTTATTGTCGCGATCGCTGCGGTTGTCAATTTCACTGAAATGGTAGTACACAGGACAAGTCCTTTGCTGTACAACCTGCTCGGCATTTTTTTACCGCTGATTACGACCAACTGCGCGGTGCTCGGCGTGGCGCTGATCAACGTGCAGCAACAAAACAGTTTTTTTGAATCGGTGATTTACGGTTTTGGTGCGGCACTGGGATTTTCGCTGGTGCTGATCCTGTTCGCCGCGATGCGCGAACGCATCGATGTTGCGGATGTGCCGGCACCCTTTAAAGGTTCGGCAATCGGTCTGGTGACCGCGGGGCTCATGTCACTGGCGTTCATGGGGCTTGGCGGGCTGGTCAGGATTTAAACAGTGTTGCTTGCAATTCTCACCATCAGCCTGATGGCCGGATTGTTCGGCCTGATACTCGGCTACGCCGCGATACGCTTCAAGATCGATGGTAATCCGGTGGTCGATCAAATCGATTCGCTGTTACCACAAACCCAATGCGGGCAATGCACCTACGCAGGCTGCCGACCTTACGCCGAGGCAATTGCACAGGGCGAAGCACCGATCAATCAATGCCCACCCGGGGGACAGGCGACCATCGCCGCGCTCGCTGATTTACTGGGCGCCGAAGTGCTTGAGCTCAATCTCGAACACGGCGAACATCTTGAGATCCCGATGGTGGCGATCATCGACGAGCAAACCTGTATCGGATGCACGCTCTGCATCCAGGCCTGCCCGGTTGATGCAATCCTCGGCGCCTCCAAACACATGCATACCGTGATTGCCGGTGAATGTACCGGTTGTGAACTCTGCCTACCACCCTGCCCGGTGGATTGCATCGATATGCTACCGGCACATCAAACCATCGACGACTGGAAATGGTCGGCTCCGATCAAGCAGATAAAAATGGTGCAGGATGCCTGATCTTCACCCCTTCCACGGCGGCCTGCATCTCGCGGCGCACAAAACTGAATCGCTCTCCCGGGATTTGCAGCAGGCAAGCCTGCCACCGCGATTGTGGCTGCCGCTTAAACAGCACATTGGTGATTACAACAAACCGATCACCGAGGTCGGCAAGCGTGTTTTGAAAGGTCATGTTATCGCGACCAACTCGTCTTTGAGTTGTGCCGCGGTGCACGCGCCGACCTCGGGCAAGGTGGTTGCAATCGATAACTTCCCGGTAGCCCACCCTTCGGGTCAATCGGACACCTGTATCGTTATCGAGGTCGATGGAGAAGACGAAGCCGCTGAACCGAACATTGTTGATCCAGGCCAACTCACACCCGGGGAACTAATCGAACGGATCTGTCGCGCGGGGATTGTCGGGCTCGGCGGCGCTGCTTTTCCGGCCTCGCTGAAGTTATCACGCGGCAAGGCCCGGGGCATCGATACGCTGATCATCAACGGCGCCGAGTGCGAACCCTATATCACCTGCGACGATGCTCTGATGCGCCACTACGCCGCGGAAGTGATACGCGGTATCGGCTACCTGCAACAACTACTGTCGCCGAAAATCACCCTTGTCGGAATCGAAGACAATAAACCCGAAGCGCTCGCAACCATGACGGAGGCGTTAGCTCAATCCACAGTTGCGAACACCGAACTGGTTTCAGTCCCGACGATCTACCCATCGGGCGGTGAAAAGCAATTGGTCCAGGTTTTAACCGGCAAGGCGGTACCCCAGGGTCAGTTGGCATTCGACATCGGCCTGTTTTGCCAGAATGTAGGCACTTGTGTCGCGATTACCCGCGCACTCGAACGTGACCAGGCACTGATGTCCCGCGTGGTCACGATCACCGGGGACAATATCGCACAACCCGGTAACTGGGAAACCCGCCTGGGCACCCCGATCAGTCACCTTATCGATCTCGCGGGAGGTTACCGACATGACGAGCGCGGCCACCTGGTGATGGGAGGTCCAATGATGGGGCTCTCGCTTTCCGGCAGCCAGGTACCGATCGTCAAGGCCAGCAACTGCATAATGGTGATGCACCAGGAAGCCATTTTGCAAAGCCCCGGCTATCACGACGAATGTATTCGCTGCGGTAAATGCACCGAGGTATGTCCGGCACAGTTACTACCTCAACAACTCTACTGGCATGCGCGTGCAAAAGCCTATGAACGTACCCTGGAATTTCACCTGTTTGATTGCATCGAATGTGGCTGCTGTTCCGCGGTATGCCCTAGCCAGATCCCGTTGGTGCAATACTATCGTGCCGCCAAGAGTGAAGTTCACGCCGCACAAAAGGCGCGGCTCAAGTCGGATCGCGCCAGGCTCAGATTCGAGTTTCGGGAAAAACGTTTGCTGTTGAAAAAACAATATGATGACGAGCGCCGCCGCCTGAAGCGCGAAGCCTTACAGAAGAAACACACAAAATCAGGTGGGGACATGCCGATCTCAAACCCGGTTCAGGCGGCGCTGGAACGCGTCAGGGCGCGCAAAAAAGCGATGCGAGAAGAGTCACAATGACAAATGTTGTGGTTTCGTCACCTTACCTCGCACCGGGCAATAGTCTGAAACGCCTGATGATCCAGGTCCTCATCGCATTGCTCCCGGGCACACTGGCTTACGCCTGGCAGTTCGGACCCGGGGTCATCGTCAACATCGTGCTGGCGGTGCTGTTTGCATTGCTATTCGAGGCAGTAATATTGAAGCTGCGCGCCAAACCGGTAACGCCTCATCTCACCGATTTCAGCGCCGTGGTGGCAGCCTGGTTGTTTGCGCTGTGCCTACCGATGCACTCACCCTGGTGGCTGATACTGGTTGGCATCGGATTCACCATGGTGGCCGGAAAACATTTATATGGCGGGCTCGGGTTCAACCCCTTCAACCCGGCGATGGTAGGTTACGTGGTGTTACTGATTTCTTTTCCACTTGAAATGACCACATGGTACCTGCCGGGCTCGGTCAGTGGAGCCACCCTCAGCGTTACCGATGCGCTTGCCTATACCTTCGGCGGAGTCGATATCAAGCAGTGGGACGCCCTGAGTTCAGCAACCCCGTTAGACCAGGTCAAAACCGCGATCGGCCAAAATATCGCTATCAGCGAAGTTCGTTCAGGCCCGGTTTTCAGCGTCTATGGCGGCAAGGGATGGGAATGGGTGGCAATGGGGTGGTTTGTCGGAGGTTTGTATTTACTGGCGACCCGCACCATACGCTGGCATATCCCGGCAGCACTGTTTGGCGGAGTGCTCGCAATCTCGCTGCCGTTTTACCTGTCTAACCCGGAAATTTACGCTTCACCCCTGTTCCATTTGCTTTCGGGCGCGGTCATCATCGGCGCCTTTTTCATCGCCACCGATCCGGTGACCGCAGCCACTACGGATATCGGCCGAATATACTATGGCTTGATGATCGGATTGCTGATTTATGTGATCCGTGTCTGGGGTAGTTATCCCGACGGCATCGCATTCGCGGTGTTGCTGGCCAACATGTGCGTGCCATTAATCGACTATTACACGCAACCACGTATATACGGCGAAAAATGATAGCACTCAATCATCGTCAGATTCTCATTTCCGGCTTATTTCTGTGGCTGTTCGCCATCGCCGGCACAACCCTGGTTACGCTAACTGAATTCACCACCCGCGACAAAATCGTCGACAACGAACGCCGGGTTCTGTTGCGTAATCTTCACGCGCTGATACCCAAAGACAGGTTCGACAACGATATCACGCAAGACATCCTGCAACTGCCGGCATCGCCTCTGCTCGGTACCGACACGGTTTCCACGGCCTACCGGGCACGCCTGCGCGGCGCTCCGGTAGCGGTCATATTCACCAGCGTTGCAGCCGATGGCTACAACGGTAAAATTCAACTGCTGGCCGGGGTTTACATCGATGGCAGCCTGGCGGGCGTGCGCGTGGTCAAACATGCCGAAACCCCGGGTCTTGGCGATGCCATCGAGGTCGGAAAATCAGCCTGGATAAAAAGCTTCGACGCTAAATCGCTGGGCAATCCGGATCACCACGGCTGGCGCGTGCGAGGGGACGGTGGCGAATTCGACCAGTTTACCGGTGCGACCATTACCCCGCGCGCAATAGTTGCGGCGCTACGAAACACGCTGCTGTACTATCGACAAAACGCTGATCTGATTTTTAACTGAATAGGCAACCATGACGAGCAGGGGCGAAATTACGGACCGGCCATGTTAATTGTCGTCTAATAAATGGGCGTTGATGAAGAAATCAAGTTATTTTATGGGAAGGGTGACCCAAAGCCCTATCTTGGCAGTGATCAAT
This sequence comes from uncultured Gammaproteobacteria bacterium, assembly GCA_964488685.1. Lineage (GTDB taxonomy): Bacteria > Pseudomonadota > Gammaproteobacteria. The sequence goes on along the minus strand of CAZAVY010000040.1, from coordinate 25 downwards.
TCCGAGACTGGGTGTATCAGCAACG
>CAZAVY010000039.1:0-28406 GCA_964488685.1 uncultured Gammaproteobacteria bacterium | reverse complement strand
TGGTTTCGTTGCCGATCGGTATTGCACTCGCGCTCGGGCGGCAATCGGATATGCCCGCGTTGCGAATGATCTGCGTCGGGTTCATCGAGTTTATCCGCGGGGTGCCGCTGATTACGCTGTTGTTTGTCGCCTCGACCATGCTCAATTACTTTCTGCCACCGGGCACCACCTTCGACCTGCTGATGCGCGTATTGATCATGGTAACGCTGTTTTCATCGGCCTATATTGCCGAGGTCATCCGCGGCGGTTTGCAGGCAATACCCAAGGGGCAGACCGAAGCCGCCGATGCGATGGGGTTGAAATACTGGCCGTCAATGCGACTGATTATTTTGCCGCAGGCTTTGAAAATTTCGATTCCGGGGATCGTGAACAGCTTCATCGGTCTGTATAAAGATACTACGCTGGTCATTATCATTGGTTTGTTCGACCCGCTCGGGATGGGTCGCGCGTCGCTGGCCGATACCAAATGGCAGGGGCTGTCGACGGAAATTTACGTGTTTGTCGCGATATTTTTCTTTATTTCCTGCTTCGCGATGGCTCGATACTCCCTTTATCTGGAAAAGAAACTCCATACCGGACATTAAATAGCAACCCAGGGTATAAAACTATGACTGAGCAAGAGCAAATAAGCGATGAAGCGATGGTCAATCTGGAAAAAGGAGCCAGCAATCTCAAGGTCTCCGATGAATTAACCATTCAAATTAAGGAAATGCACAAGTGGTATGGCTCTTTTCACGTCCTCAAGAATATCAATCTTGATGTGTATCGAGGTGAAAGAATCGTCATTTGCGGTCCTTCCGGTTCGGGAAAATCAACGCTGATTCGCTGTATCAACCGGCTCGAAGAGCACCAGCAGGGAGACATCATTGTCGACGATGTCGAGCTGACCAACGATTTGAAAAATATCGATGCGGTGCGACGCGAGGTCGGCATGGTGTTTCAGCATTTCAACCTGTTCCCACACCTGACCGTACTGGAAAATTGTGCGCTGGCGCCGATCTGGGTGAAACAGACCCCGCGTAAGGAAGCCGAAGAAATTGCAATGAAATATCTGACCAGGGTAAAAATTCCCGAGCAGGCAGGAAAATTTCCCGGGCAGTTATCCGGCGGTCAGCAACAACGCGTTGCAATAGCACGCTCACTGTGCATGAATCCCAGGATTATGCTGTTCGATGAGCCGACCTCGGCACTGGATCCGGAAATGATCAAAGAGGTGCTTGACGTTATGATCGAACTGGCCGGTGAAGGCATGACCATGCTCTGCGTTACCCACGAAATGGGATTCGCCAAGACGGTTGCCAATCGAGTCATATTCATGGACGAGGGTGAAATTATCGAAGAAAACGACCCGCACGAATTTTTCGACAACCCGCAACACGAGCGAACCCAGCTCTTCCTGAGTCAAATCCTGGCGCATTAAACAGTTTCTGGTGCCGCCCCGGGAAGCAGGTAACTCGATGATCAGCATTACTGCGCGGCTATCCAGGATAGCCGTCGCGCTGTTGTACCTGGCTATTTTCATGCCCGCAGGTGCCACAGAGTATGATTTAAATGGTCTCTACCTCGGCAAGTGGACCGACAGGGGACGCAACATTGTGCGTAATAATTTCAGGATAAGGATCACCCACGAAGGAGATCGGATTACCGGTGTTACGACCGACAATACGATTCGGCTAAGCGGGCTGCTGGTCGAGAACAAGGTGTTCCTGGAATGGGATCACAGTTCAGGGAACTATGGCGAAGGCGTCTGGGATGTATCTGCCGGTGGAAATCGGTTAACCGGGACCTGGGACTCGAAAGGCAGCGGCGAATTCTACGGAGAGTGGGACCTGGTCAGGCAATTTTAAAGCCGCCGGTGGCTACGGATAAAATTTCAAAGTTATTTGTGGCAACAAGAAAATGACAATATTTTTCATAGATGATGCAGGCTGGTTGCAGTCCGTCGAAAAAATACAGTCACCCAATTTCGATTCCCGGCCTGAAAATACCAGCATAAAGCTGGTCGTCGTACATGGCATTAGTTTACCGCCTGGCGAATACGGTGGTGGTCATATTCAAAACTTTTTTTGCAATAAACTCGATGCTGGTTTGCACTCGTACTTCGAGTCGATTTGTAATACGAGAGTTTCAGCCCATTGCCTGATCGAACGCGATGGTAAGCTGGTCCAGTTCGTCTCCTTTCTGGATCGCGCCTGGCATGCCGGCGAATCGGAATGGCAGGGAACCAGGGCCTGTAACGATTTTTCGGTTGGAATCGAACTCGAGGGCTGCGATGAAGAGGCTTATACAGAGGCGCAGTATATTGGCCTCGCCGGGGTTATTGCCGGTTTACGAGAAAAGTATCCGCAAATCGGAAGTGACTCCATCATCGGGCATAACGAAATAGCGCCAATACGCAAAACCGATCCGGGATCGGCATTTGACTGGAACAAACTGGGAGATTATCTGCAAAGAATAAAATTGCAGCTGTGAAGACCTCATCGCGGCGGCGTGGATTTTCTGAATGTTCGCTGATCAGGCGTTGCCGAGCGTGGTCCACTGGTCGTTCTGGTAGGCTTCGAGTGGCCTGTATCGACGTTTATAACTCATTTTAGCGCAATCGCGAATCCAGTAACCGAGGTACAGATAGTCGAGGTCACGTTGCCGGGTTTCATGAATCTGGTCCAAGATCGCAAAGTGTCCGGGACTGCGCTCGGAATAGTCCGGGTCGAAAAATGTATAGACTGCGGATAAGCCGCTATCGGTGAGGTCGCAAACCGCAACCGCGAGCAAAATTCGGTCGATGCGATACTCGAAAAACAGGGTATCGGTCCAGTCGCATATCAGAAAGCGGTGGTAATCGGATTTACTGGGGTTGGCCATGCTGCCGTCGTTATGGCGACTGTCAATATAGCGTCGATAGAGATCGAAATGCTCATCGCGGAATCGCCCCGGAACAATGTTGATTTTCAAATCGGCGTTGCGTTTGATGACGCGTTGCTCGTTGCGTGAATAGCGATGCCTACGAACCGGTATCCGTACCGATATACATTCCTGGCAGTGCGGGCAATGGGGGCGGTAAATATAACCCCCGGAACGCCGAAAACCGTGTTGGATCAATTCGTTGTAGGTTTCCATGTCCATATCCATATGAGGATTGGCGAACGCGCTAACGGACTTGCGGTTATCCAGATAACTACAGGGTTCCGGCGTAGATGCAAAGAAGTTGAGTTTTACCTGATCGTTCATAGTCAAAAAGCGTTAGGTATGGCTCTAAGTTTAGAACGTAATTCCGCATTTGTAACGATTTTTTCAGAATAAATAAGGCTGTTTTTATCCGGATTTCGAGGGTTCAGCGACTTACAGCACCTAGCCCGGGATTTAAGTAAGTGACACCGGGTCCAGTGATATTTTTTAATTGACCGTCGATGAAGCTTGCAGATCAAAAAACAATCGGCTGTTTTGCAGGCATTGGCGCGCCAGGAGTTCAATCGGTTTATGCTGGTGGTAGGCTACCGTTTTGAGAATCCAGGGCAGGTAACAGGGTTCGTTGATGCGACTCGAGGGTTTCGGTTCCAGGTTTCGTGGCAGCAGATACGGCGCATCGGTTTCGAGTAAGATTCGATCGGCGGGAATGAGTTTCACTAGCTGTTGTAATGCCAGTCCTCTGCGTTCGTCGCAAATCCAGCCGGTGATGCCGATGTAGCAATCCAGGTCGAGATAGTCCATCAGGGCCTCGCGGGTGTCGGTGAAACAGTGCACTACCAGCTTGCTGATCCCTGCACGATACTCGGACAGCATCTCCACGAAGCGGCTGTGGGCGTCACGTTGATGACAGAACAGGGGAATCTGCAAAGCAACAGCCAGTTCCATCTGCTGCTGGAAGGCAATTTCCTGATCCGGGGTCGGTGAATAGTTGCGGTTAAAGTCGAGTCCCGTTTCCCCGATCGCACGTACGCAGTCATGCTTTGCCATGGCTTTTAACATGGCAAAACTGTTTTGGTTCCAGTCGCTGGCGTGATGTGGGTGGATGCCGCAGGTCGATACCAGGCGATCAGGATACCGACGGCATAGCTCGATGGCCTGTTGGTTATCTGCCATCGAGGTGCCGGTTACGACCATCTGCCTGACTCCTGCATCCTGCGCTCGCCGCATGACCGCATCAAGATCCCCCAGCAGGCTCTTGTTAGTCAGGTTTACACCGATATCGATCAATTCCATCATTGGCGAATGCCGATACCGCGCTCGAGCAGGATCAGGCAAATCACGAACAGCACCGCGTTGAAAATCAGGATAACGAATAATGCGGTCATCAATTCTATATCGCTGCTGCCACGGAAGCCGTAGCGGAAGCTGTTGACCATATAAAGAATGGGATTGCCGAGCGAAATCTGTTGCCAAATTTCGGGTAACAGCTTGATCGAGTAAAATATTCCTCCGAGGTAGGTCAATGGGGTTAGCACGAAGGTCGGCACGATGCTGATATCATCGAAACTGTTGGCGAATATGGCATTGACCAGTCCAGCCATCGAGAACAGGCATGATGTCAGCAATGCAACCAGCAATACGATAAAGGGGCTATGTATTCTAAACTCGGTAAACAACAACGATATCAGTGTCACCGCGATACCGACACAGATACCTCGTGCGATGCCACCGGTCACGAATCCCAGCAGTATTACCAGGTTCGGTACCGGTGCGATCTGCATTTCCTCGATGTGTCTCGAGTATTTGGCACCGTAGAAGGAAGACACCACGTTGGCATAGGAATTAGTGATAATCGACATCATGACCAAACCAGGCATGATGAAATCGACGTAAGGCATGCCGTCCATTTCACCGATACGCTGCCCGATCAGGTTGCCGAAAATGACGAAGTAAAGTGCGACCATGACCACCGGTGGAAAAATAGTTTGCACCCAGATGCGGGTAAAACGCTTGATTTCCTTGCGCGAAATGGTGAGATAGGCAATCCAGAACTGGGGCAGCATCAGACGACGCCTACGCTGCCGGATTTGGCGGTCATTTTGACAAACAACTGTTCCAGTCGGTTGACCTTGTTACGCATGCGTTCGACGATAATATTGCGTGCATCGAGTTCCATGATCAGATCGTTGATCGAAAGACGCTCGGGTACTTCTACCTCGATGCTGTGCGTATCCAGTCGGACGACATTGTTAAAATTTTCAAGTCGGGGTGCTGTTTCCAACTCGTCACGCAGGTAGAGTACGAAGGTTTCACTGTTGAGCTGCTTGAGCAGAGAATTCATGCTGCTGTTCTGGATAATATTGCCTTCGTCAATGATGGCGACATTGCGGCACATGCGTTCGGCTTCTTCCAGGTAGTGGGTGGTTAGTATGATCGTTGTTCCCTGTTGGTTAATCTGGTCCAGAAAATTCCACATGGTACGGCGCAACTCGATATCGACTCCGGCGGTTGGCTCATCCAGAATCAGTAGTCGGGGTTTGTGAATCAATGCCCGTGCAATCATCAGGCGACGTTTCATGCCACCCGAAAGCCGGCGCGCCTGTGACCGCCGGTGGTGCCATAATCCAAGTTGCTTCAGGTAGTGTTCGGTCTCCTGTTTTGCGAGGCGCGCTGCTACCCCGTAGTAACCGGCCTGGTTGATGATGATTTCTTCGACTGGCTCGAAGGTGTTAAAGTTAAATTCCTGTGGTACCGAACCCAACATCGATCTGGCGACAATAAACTCGTCATCGATCGAGTGGGAAAATACCTTGATGCTACCCCCGGATTTATTGACCAGCCCGGTAATAATGCCGATACAGGTAGATTTGCCTGCACCGTTCGGGCCCAGCAGGGCGAAAAAGTCCCCTTCCTCGACACGCAGGTCGATTCCCTTGAGGGCCTGCAGGCCACTCGCATAGGTTTTTTGTAAATCGGAAATTTCTAAGGCAAACATACCAGTGAGCGCTACACAAACAGCCGACTAGCTTAGGGTAACACTATAAAAAATCAAGCCCGTGTCTTCGCCCTTGGTAAAAGAGGATGTGGCCGGGTTGTTCAAGGTCAGGTAGGGGTTAACAAATTCACAAATTACGGGGTGAAACAACGCGTTAAGGTTTGATTCAGTTAATTTTAAATATAGTGCCGGTCATCGCACAACAAACAGGAGACTAATGTGAAAACTTTGAAATCTACACTTGCAATAGCGGTTCTTGTGTTTAGCGGCGCGGTAAGTGCCGGTAACAATAGTCACGGCCACAACAAGCACGATCGGGGTCCCCGGCAGGATCTATTCGAATATGCGCGGGTGGTCGAGGTGCAGCCGATCTACCGTGAAATAAAGCTGTCCAAACCGGTGCGTGAATGCTGGCAGGAACCGGTCTATCACACCCGTAGGGATGGTCACACTGCAGCCGGTGGCCTGCTGGCGGGTGGCGTGATTGGCAGTATTATCGGGCATCAAATTGGTAAGGCTCGAAGCAACAAGGCGGCAACCCTGGTTGGCACCATTATCGGCGCCAAAATTGGACACGAGGCCTATGACGGACAGGCTGGCCACGAGGGTGGAACCGTTGTTAGTTACGAGGAGCATTGCCGGACCCGTTACCAGGCAAGTTACCAGGAAGTTGTGGATGGCTACGATGTTACCTACAAGTACCGTGGCCGGCGTTACCATATCGAAATGCCCTACGATCCGGGTCAGCGTATTAAAATGCGCATTCAATTTTCACCTGTGATCTAATCTTTAACTACCAGAAATGCGAGAAATCCGATGCGAGCGATAGTCATTGAAGACGATGTCGATATTCAGCAGCAAATCGTGGTACGTCTCAAATCCGAAGGCTTTGCAGTGGATAGCGCCGATAATGGTACCGAAGGCCTTTACCTGGTGCAGGAATATCCAGCCGATGTTGCCATTATCGACCTCGGCCTGCCTGAAATGTCAGGGCTGGAAGTGATCGATCAGATTCGAAACCAGGGCAATAAAATTCCAATCCTGATTCTCACCGCCCGGGGACGTTGGCAGGATAAGGTAGAGGGGCTCGATGCTGGCGCCGATGACTACCTGGTTAAACCATTCCATCACGAGGAAATGATGGCACGAATCCGGGTGCTGATCAGGCGCGCCTCCGGCTGGTCGGATTCCCGGATCGTTTGTGCACCGGTAAGCCTCGATACAGCGACCCAGCGAACCTATGTCGATGAACGCGAGCTGGATTTGACGGCATTTGAGTACAAGGTGCTCGAATATTTAATGTTGCATGCCGGTGAAGTTATTTCTAAGACCGTTCTGACCGAGCATTTGTATGATGACGAATCCGACAATGATAGCAACGTGATCGAAGTTTTTATTCGCCGGTTACGTCAGAAACTCGATCCCGAGGAGAGTTTGAAACCGATCGAAACCCTGCGTGGCCGGGGTTACCGTTTTAACCTGCAGCGGGCGGAACAGGTATAGGCTCGGGTGAAATCGATCAAAACCAGGCTGACGCTGGTGTCGATGATTGTATTGGTCGTGTTTATGGTGTTGACCGCGATAGCATTGGAGCGCGCGGTTGTCAAACGCGCCTTGCAGGCCGAGGAAGACGGGCTTCAACTGTTGATATACAGCTTGCTCGGTGCGGTCGATCAAGGCAACGGGGGTTTGAGTATCACGGTCTCGGGTGAGCGTTTGTTCGAACCGGATCTGGTTACCCGAAATTCCGGGCTTTACGCGTTATTGTATGATCGGTATAAAAAGGAAATCTGGCGCTCTGATTCGATTACCGTCAATTTTAAAGCCCCGCAAAAAACCAAAATTGGCGAATGGAAATTTGAGACTATTGAACATCTGGCGACACCTTATTTTCGACTTGGATTCTCACTTCAATGGCCGGATATCAATAACGAGTTACAGCCCTATGATGTTGTCGTCTGGCGCAACGCGGTCGAATACTTCGAACAGCTAAGCCGATTCAGACAAACGCTGTGGAGCTGGCTTCTGGTGACGACATTGCTATTGTTGCTGGTCATGTACCTGGTGACCCGATGGAGCTTGATGCCGCTGAAGAAAATCGGCCTCGAAGTCAAAGCGATCGAGGATCACAAGCAATCCGGGTTCGAGCAGGAATATCCGGACGAGATAGCACCCCTCACCGAAAACCTGAATATCCTTTTGAAACGGGAGCAGTATCAACGTCAGCGCTATCGGAATGCCATGGATGATCTCGCGCACAGCCTCAAGACTCCGCTTGCGGTGTTAACCGGTCTCAGTGATCAGGATGAGATCAGCCGATCACAGATTGAAACCCTGCGTGACCAGACGGACCGGATGAACCAGATCGTTTCTTATCAATTGCAAAAAGCGACTAGCGCTGCAGAAATCAGTATCAGTAAACCGGTAGATCTGGTTGCAATAATTAACAAACTGGTATTAGCACTGGAAAAGGTGTACCAGGAGAAATCGATCCAGGTTGATCGCAGGTTACCCGGCCAGATATTGCTGCGTATGGATCAGGGGGATTGTCTCGAAGTGGTTGGAAATCTGCTCGACAACGCCTTCAAATACGGCCAAAACCGAATCTCGGTGGTAGCCGGTGCGAGCCAAGACCGTTCGATGAAACTGGTCATTGAGGATGATGGTGATGGTCTTGCGGCGCACGAAATAAAACAGATCTTGAATCGGGGTACGCGTTTCGATGAGGTCACGGAAGGGCAGGGTATCGGGCTCGCAGTGGTGGCCGATATCGTCGAGTCTTACAATATCGCACTGAAATTCAGCACTGCTGATCTGGGTGGCTTAAAGATCAGCCTCGAATTTCAGACCATCTAACTGAGTCGGCAGCTCAGCGGGCAGGGCACGACCTTTCACCGTCTCGCAACGAACGGTGGTGAGAAATGCGGGCTGATATGTTTTAATTTGCAACGAATTGTTATAGAACGCTTTTTTCTGGAACCATTCTTGTCGAAAACATCAGACTTCATGTTTTCGACAGGGAAGTTAAAACATGATGTCTAGACCATCAAGTAGTGTTTATTTTCCGTATCGGAGTAGCTGCTCGGTTCGTCGCTAACGGCCCCCAGAATCGGTTTTGAAGACACATGCTCGCTGACACAGATACTGCAGCGGTAAAAGATGACATGGCTTTTCGTGTTAGCCGTATCATCGGTGATGAACATCTGTGAATCACAATTGGGGCACTTCATATCGGGGATCTCTGACCAGCTTCCGCGTAGTATAGCGGCAAAATATTAAATCACAATATCTTGCGGTTTTTTTTATTATGACCTACTATATATAGTGGTTGTGTCGATTTCACAGGGACGTGATTTTTTCTCTTTACGGTCAGTATATTACGCAATCAAACGCATAAATCGCCCGCTCGGGCCCACACGGGTTAATGCTGTTAAAGCGCCTTGAAACCGATATCGGTTCGATAGTAGGCTGATTCCCAGCAAATTTTTTCAACCAGATCGTAGGCGCGAATCTGCGCCTGTTTAAGGTTGTCACCAAGACCTACCGCGCATAAAACCCGACCACCGTCAGACAGTACATTACCGTCGCTATCGTTTCTGGTACCTGCGTGGAACACTTTCCCAGTCGCTGATTCGAGCGGAATATTGGTTATCAACACCCCCTTTTGGTAGCGGTCGGGGTAACCACTTGCCGCCAGTACCACACCGACCCCGCTGCGTTTATCCCATCGTGTCGTTTGCCTGCCCAGTTCGCCGTGACAGGCAGCGAGACACAGTTCAACCAGGTCGGATTGCAGGCGCATCATAATCGGCTGGGTTTCCGGGTCACCAAAACGACAGTTGTATTCGACGACTCTGGCAATACCATCAGCGCCGATCATCAGTCCCGCGTATAAAAACCCGCGGTAACGATTTCCTTCTGCATTCATACCCCGCACCGTGGGCAGGATAATATTCTGCATCACCTGGAGTTCAATTTCCCTGCTGACTAGCGGTGCCGGGGAGTAGGCGCCCATACCGCCGGTATTGGGCCCAAGGTCGCCATTGTCACGCGCCTTGTGGTCCTGGGAACTGGCCATCGGCAGAACTTGTTCGCCATCGACAATACAAATGTAACTGGCTTCTTCACCCGGCAGAAATTCTTCGACTACGACCCGATGTCCGGCTTCGCCAAATCGGTTGCCAGATAGCATATCCTCAATTGTGCTGCGCGCGTGGTCCCGGGTCTGGGCAATGATTACACCCTTGCCGGCGGCAAGCCCGTCTGCTTTTATTACAATCGGGATGTCGTGTTTAGCGACATAGTCAAAGGCGGCATTAACTTCAGTGAAGCTTTGATAAGCAGCACTGGGTATCTTATGGCGCGCCAGGAATTCCTTGGTAAAGGTTTTCGAGCCTTCCACCTGCGACGCATTTGCACTGGGGCCAAAAATCGTCAGGCCATGCGCATCAAAGCGATCAACAATACCCGCCACCAGGGGTGCCTCAGGACCGACGATGGTGAGTCCTATTTTCTGTTTAGCGGCAAAATCAATCAGGCTGTCGATGTCTTCGGCTCCGATCGCGATATTTTCAATGCCCTTCTCGAAATCGGTTCCCGCATTTCCGGGAGCGACATACACCTGTTCTACCCGAGACGACTGTATCGCTTTCCAGGCCAGGGCGTGTTCGCGACCGCCACCGCCAACGATTAAAACTTTCATCGTTCTAACTTGCCTCTAGCCCGGAAATTTCATAATTCTGCGCAAAGCTCGCGCGGAAAATTGATACCGCAAGGAACAACCGAAAGCAGCCTCGTATCCGCGATTACGAGCGGCTGATGAAATATTTCCCTGTGGAATCAACCGGCAAGCGAGATTGTGCATGATTTACGAATTTTCCAGGCTATCCGCTAGTGTCGAAAATGCCGCATACCGGTGAATACCATCGCCATGCCATATTCGTTTGCCGCAGCGATAACTTCGTCGTCCCGCATCGATCCTCCGGGTTGAATAATGGCGCGGATTCCGACTTCGTTAGCGGCGTCGATTCCATCGCGGAACGGGAAGAATGCGTCAGACGCCATCGCCGATCCCGCTACCTCGAGTTTGGCGTTTTCGGCTTTGATGGTCGCTATGCGAGCACTGTTGATGCGTGACATCTGTCCGGCACCGACCCCGATCGTCATGCTGTCACGGGCATAAACTATGGCGTTGGATTTGACGAATTTGGCCACCTGCCAGGCAAATATCAAATCCTGCATCTGTTTGTCGTCGGCGCTAACCTCGGTAACCACTTTCAGTCCCCGGTACAGAGCCTGGTCGGCGTCCTGCACCAGTATGCCGCCATGGACATGCTTGTAATCAAAACGGATTTCGGCGCCGTCCCATTGTCCGCAGCCGAGTAGGCGCACATTTTCTTTGCTCGAAACTATCTCGATTGCAGCGTCTTCAATCGTCGGGGCAATAATAACTTCGACAAACTGCTGTTCGATGATCGCCTTTGCGGTGCTCGCGTCAAGCTTGCGATTAAAGGCGATAACCCCGCCAAATGCGGATTCCGGATCGGTGCTATATGCACGCTGGTAGGCATCATGAATATTATTCGCGAGTGCGACGCCGCAGGGGTTTGCGTGTTTGACGATCACGCAGGCCGGATCTTTAAACTGTTTGACGCATTCTAGCGCAGCATCGGTATCGGCAATGTTGTTAAACGAAAGCGCCTTACCCTGAATTTGTTGGGCGCCGGCCACGCTGGGCTCCTGGTTCCCGCGAGCGATATAGAAAGCTGCGGCCTGGTGCGGATTTTCTCCGTAGCGCATCGACAAGCGGTGTTGATACTGCAGGTTTAAAGTGCGTGGGAAGGCCTGGTCACCAGGCGGTTGCACCCTGTGACCGAAATAACTCGCGATGGCGCCGTCGTATTGCGCGGTGTGCTCATAGGCCTTGATTGCGAACGAGAACCGTGTCGTGTCGCAAACTTCACCGCCAGTTTCGATTTCCTGTAACAATCGCGGATAATCCTCGGGATCTACCACTATGGTCACGCTAGCATGGTTTTTGGCCGCGGCGCGCACCATCGCTGGGCCGCCGATATCAATATTCTCAATCGCATCCCCGAGGCTGCAATCGGGATTGGCGACGGTCTTTTGAAACGGATAAAGGTTGATTATTACCAGGTCGATCGGTTCGATTCCATGTTCCTGCATAATTTCATCGTCGATTCCACGGCGCCCAAGAATGCCGCCATGAACTTTGGGATGAAGGGTCTTGACCCGACCCGCCATCATCTCCGGGAAACCGGTGTAATCGGAGATTTCGGTTACAGCAATGCCCTGTTCGGCGATCAATTTGGCAGTTCCGCCGGTTGACAACAATTCAACGCCCTTATTTTGAAGCTTTTGAGCCAGTTCGACGATGCCGGTTTTGTCTGATACGCTGATCAGGGCGCGGCGAATTGTTTGCGGCATAAATGGTCCGTGTCGGTGCTAAAAAAACGGCATTATAGCCGATTCCAACAACTAGTATTTAATGTTCGATATGGTATTGCTTAAGTTTTTTGCGCAGGGTGCCACGGTTGATACCGAGGTAGGATGCCGTCCTGGACTGGTTGTTGTCGCAATGACGAAGCACGGTTTTCAGCATCGGTTGCTCAATTTCTGAAATTACGGTTTCGAACAGGTTGCAGGGTAATTCACCATCCAGGTCGTCCAGATACTTACGGATTGCCCCTTCTACAGATTGCTGCAATAAGCTGGTGTTTTTCTTTTTTGCCACACTCACTAACCATGTTTCGCCACGGGCATTCTTCAGGATGCCCCGTCATAGCTCTCCGGGTAACAGTCGTTAAAGTAAGCTTCGATCGTTGCCAGCTGCCCAGCAGCTGTTTTTGCCTGCATTAACAAGGGCTTGACGAGGTCATAGTTATTATTTTGGCCAAGCTGCCAGTTAATATGCTTACGCGCGATCCGCACCCCCTGATGCTCTCCGTAAAACGCGTATAGATTATTTAAATGGTTTAACAGCCATTTATGTTTTAGTTTGTCCGAGGGTTCTTCAGGCTCGATGCCGGTGCTAAGATATTGTTCAATCTGGCCAAAAATCCATGGACGCTGCTGCGCGATACGGCCGACCATAATAGCATCCGCAGCTGTGAAGTCCATGACCATTTTTGCTTTTTTCACGGAATCGATATCGCCATTGGCGATTACCGGAATCCCAATTTTTTGTTTGACCCGGCAAATACTCTCGTACTCGGCAGAGCCCAGAAACCTGTCTTCACGGGTCCGCCCATGGATGCTCAAGGCTTGAATACCGCAGGCCTCCGCGATGCCCGCAATCTCAACCGCGTTGCGGTGACTGCGTGACCAGCCGGTTCGAATTTTCAAGGTTACCGGTACCGAAACGGCATCGACCACGGCGCATAAAATGGATTCGACCAGCCCGCTGTCTTTGAGAAGTGCTGAACCGGCGTCAACCCTGCATACCTTCTTGGCCGGACAGCCCATATTGATGTCGATGATTTGTGCACCGTGATCAACGTTATAAATTGCGGCCTGAGCCATCATTTTGGGGATGCCGCCCGCGATCTGGACGATTATCGGTCCCGGCTCGCCCTGATGATCCATACGTAATCGGGTTTTGCGGCTATCGCGCAGGTGCGGCCGACTACTGATCATTTCGGATACGGTCATGCCAGCGCCGAGCTGTCGGCACATCTGGCGAAATGGCCGATCGGTGACACCTGCCATCGGAGCCAGAACCAGGCGGTTGCTAAATTGATAGGGGCCTATGGCGAACGACATATTAGTTATTTGTCAGCAGCAGGCGTCTGTTTCTCTATTGACCGGCATTCGAGAAAGATACGTTGCTCGCAAGTTGCGCAGATACTTTTATCCAGCCTGTCAAAAATGGCCGGGATCGCATCTTGCTTGGAGTCAAATATGTTTGATTCACCAATCTCGTCGCTATAGCCACCGCGGCCAAACACCTTCGCCGCGGTATCTCTGAGTCGGTACATGTAGAGATCGCCCCCGATTTTACGCCGCTCCCGTGCTTCGTTGACAATCAGTTCGGCACCGGAGACATCGACCTGGGCGATACCCTTGGTTAACAGGAATAAATGCTTTTGTTCGGGGTAGTGTTCTCTGTAACGGCGAAACAATTCACCAACGTGGCTCACCGAGCCAAAGTAAAGCGAATCGCCGAGTCGCAGAATCTTGAGCTGCGGACATTCGGGCAGGAACCGGCCGTAGGCAAACTTGCGCGTTTTAGATTCCGGGTCGGGTACCCTGGCCGATAATCTCGGGCGTGAGGTTTTGCGCAGAAAAATCATCAACGACAGGATAACGCCGGCAAGAATTGCGAATTCGATCGAGAAAAAAACCGTACCAAAGAAAACGATGCCGAGTATTACCGCTTCATTTTTGTCTGCGCGCAGGATTTTATGAATTTGTTTGAAGTTAATCAAACGCCATGCGACCAGAAACAGCAAACCGGCGATCGCCGCTTTGGGCAGGTGTGACGTCAACGGCGCAACCAGCAGCACCAGAACAACCAGTAATACGCCGGCGAGAATTGCCGCCAGGGGACTGCGTGCCCCGGCATCGTAATTAATGCCGCTACGGTTAAACGAGCCGGTGGCAACGTAAGATGAAAAGAAACTGCCGAAAATATTGGATAATCCCTGGCCGATAAATTCCTGGTTTCCGGCGATTGCCTGACCGGACTTTAGCGAGATCGAGCGCGCGATAGATACTGCTTCGGTCAGCGCAAAGAGTGTCATTGCCAGCGCCAACGGGGAAAGCTGACGAAACAGGTCGAGCGAAAACTGCGGCATCGACAGCGGTGGTAATTGCTGCGGCAATGCGCCCATCATGTGTATGCCGGAAGTCTCTTCCCCGAAGCCCAGGTTGAACAATGCCGCTGTCAGACTTCCGACCAGTAGAGCGGCAATCATGCTCATACCGCCCAGGCATCGCTGGCAACCGATAGCCGTTAACAGGGTGATGATTGCGACCAGCATTACCAAAGGGTGTAACTGGTTCCAGTTTATCCATAAGTATTCAATCGTATTGAATAGGTGGGTCCCGTCGGGAATATCGATGCCGAGAAACTCTTCGGACTGTTTAGCGGCGATCAGGCAGGCAGCCCCCGCGGTAAATCCAATCACGACCGAGTGGGAAATGAAATTAACCAACGCTCCAAGCCGCACAACGCCCATGGCAAGTTGCAAAACCCCGACCATGAAGGCAAGCGTGATGGCCATGGCGACATATTGTTCGCTGCCGGGTGTCGCCATCCCACTGAGCGATGCAAACATGATGACCGAGGCCGCGGTGGTTGGTCCGGAGACCAGATGCCAGGAGGAACCGAACAAGGCCGCGATAACCGCGGGTACCATACTGGTATATAAACCGTATTCGGGTGGCATGCCGGCTATCGCCGCGAGAGCCACACCCTGTGGCAGTACGATCGCGGCACCGGTCAATCCGGCCAGGACGTCGGCTTTCACGCTACTGCGAGTCATGTTTCTACCCCAGCGTAAAAATGGCAGGAACTTGTTGAGTTGATACTGAAGGTTCATATTCTGGAGGTTCAATCCGGGTACGTTAAAGCGGCACCGGAGCAATCAAGCCTTTGTCACTATCTTAATCTACTGCGGCCAGAAATACGGACTGGCCGAAACTGCAGTAATATACTCCGAGTTACTATTCGCATATACCAGTAAATTTCGATGCTGGCATTAACGTGACTTATTTATTAACCCCACAGGCTCCTGGCCGATAGGATAAATTATGGTTTGCGACTAGAAAAACTCGAATTCATAAGTGAGTGCGTCGGTCCCGGGGTCAGCTATTTCAAGGCGAAACTGTACCGGTAAATCGGGCCGAACCACGCCCCGGTTTTTATTTTCCAGCAGGTACTCGGGTGGCGTGAACAGCCGGTTTGCTATCAGCCTGCCCTGGACATCAAACAGGCTGATCAGCAGTTTGGGGGGTTTTTGTGCAAATGGCGCCTGGTTGACATATGAGCCGGTTACCATCAAGGCATTGCTCGCCACCGGGTGGGTAAAAACGTTGCGCTCGAGTAATCGAATCTGTTCAGTGCTGGAAAATTCTGCTTCGGCGCAGGGTAATATTTGACACAGGTTAATGACCTGTTGTTGGTAGCGCGGGTTTTCAATCAATTCATAGCGCTGGTAATAAACTGCCTGTGCGATACCTACTGCGGTCAGTACTAGTATGCCGATAATCCATCCCAGTGGGCCGAGAGAAAATAAAGATCGACGCTCAGAACCATACATCGCCTCGTGCAAGCTGACCTGTCGGCGTTCGGTGAATCCGGTTTCTGCCTCAAAACCGGATGCCGGCGAGGGTTTGTCATGCTGCGATTCAGTCTGGTTTAGAATTTGCTCGACGTAGTCCGATGGTAACTCTCCATCGTAGCTCTTGAGGCAAGCCATCGCATTGAACACGTTTCCGCATTCGCCGCAACGGACTTTTCCATAGGCCTGCTTTAACTGGTTTTCGGTGAGCCGATATCGACTCTTGCACTGATTGCAAGTGGTTTCCATTACCTCGCCGAGATGCGTGCTACTAAACATGAACTCCCCGTTGAAGCCGAGTTCCGCTGATACAGGCCCATTCGTCGCGATAACTGGCGGGGTCCAGTTTGGAAAAAGGCCGATAGGCCAATAGTAATGCTTCCTGCTGGGTTTTGAGTATCCCTGAAAGTAAAATTTGACCACCGGGTTTGACAAGTTTGGCAAATTGCGAAACGAGACATTTCAGTGGTTCTGCAAGGATGTTAGCGATTAAGAGGTCTGCATCGGTCGGCACCATTTCGCTGGGAAGCATAACCTTTATCTGTTCGCTGCCAATATCATTGAGTGCCATATTTGATCTACAGGCTGTCAGTGCCTGTTGGTCTATGTCGACCGCAGTTACGTGGTTTGCGCCGAGCTTTATCGCGGCAATCGCCAGGATTCCCGAACCGCATCCGTAGTCGACTACCTGTCGCTGTTCGAGCTTGCCTTTACCCATCCAGGCCAGGCATAAAGCGGTCGTAGGGTGACTACCGGTACCGAAGGCCAATCCCGGGTCGAGCTGGATAATGGTCGCTTCCGGATCGGGTGGTTCCGACCAGCTCGGTACGACCCAGAGGTCTGGCGCGCATCGGATAGGTTGAAAGTGTTGTTTGTAGGCCTGATCCCAGTCTCGATCGTGCAAGGTTTTTTGCCGAATTCCTTTAGTCAGGTGCTCGGGCAAGCTGTTTGTCAGTTGCCGATAAAGACTTTTGTGATCGATAGCGATATCGAAGGTCGCGGTAACATTCGACTTTTGCCATAGGGGTTGGTCGCCCGGTAACGGTTCATACAAGGGTTCGTCGCCGGCGTCGCTGAGTGAAATACTGAGCGCCCCGAGTTCGAGCATCAGGCCTTCTATCTGTTCAAGCTCCGATGACTGACAATTGAGGCTGAACTGCCACCAGGTCATGGGAGGTAGTGGTCTATCAATCTGTATCCGCCTATCCTATGCTGATCGACCACTAGTCGATCCCGAGTTTTTTTTCGAGGTAATGAATATCGGTAGCCCCGATGGCAAAGTTACCGTCGCTGATAATTTCTTTTTGTAAGTCGATATTGGTTTTAATGCCTTCGATAACGATTTCCGAGAGTGCGCCATTCATGCGGGCTATCGCAGATTCGCGCGAATTGCCATAGGTAATTAATTTACCGATCATCGAGTCGTAATAGGGCGGCACCGTGTAACCGTTGTAAATATGTGAGTCCATGCGCACTCCGGGGCCACCGGGGGCATGATAAAGCGTTATTTTGCCGGGTGAGGGCAGGAAGGTTCGCGAGTCTTCGGCATTGATTCGACATTCGATAGCGTGGCCATGTACCTGTATGTCTTCCTGTTTATAGCGCAATCGATTCCCGGAGGCGATCGAGATCTGTTCCTTGACGATATCGACCCAGGTTATCATTTCGGTGACCGGATGTTCGACCTGAATCCGGGTATTCATCTCGATGAAGTAAAACTCTTCGTTTTCGTATAGAAATTCGAAAGTTCCTGCACCTTCGTATCCCATGCTGATACACGCCTGCGCACAGCGGGTACCTATCTTATCACGTTGCCGGGAGGTAATTCCGGGTGCGGGCGCTTCTTCGACGACCTTCTGATGGCGGCGTTGCATCGAGCAGTCCCGCTCTGCCAGATGAATCGCGTTGCCATGCGAATCAGCCATAACCTGGATTTCGATATGGCGCGGGGCACCGAGGAACTTCTCCAGGTACACGATATCGTTGTTAAAAGCCGCAGCCGCCTCGGATTTGGTCAGTTGGATGGAATTTAACAGGCTGCCCTCGGCATGCACCACGCGCATACCGCGCCCACCGCCGCCGCCGGAGGCTTTTATGATTACCGGGTAACCGATTTTTCGACCCATGGCGAGATTCTTTTCGTTGTCGTCTCCAAGCGATCCGTGGGAGCCGGGAACAGTCGGCACACCCGCCGCTTTCATGGCCTTGATCGCGGCCACCTTATCGCCCATGGTCCGAATTGCCGCGGCACTGGGTCCGATGAATTTGAATCCGCTCGATTCGACCTGCTCGGCAAATTCGGCATTCTCGGATAAAAATCCATATCCCGGATGAATGCCGTCGGCATTGGTCAACTCGGCCGCGCAAATCAGGGCGGGAATATTCAAATAACTTTCCAGCGAAGAAGGCGGACCTATGCAAACCGATTCGTCGGCGAGCCTTACGTGTTTCAGATCACGATCGGCGGTCGAATGCACCGCGACTGTTTTGATATCCATTTCGCGGCAGGCGCGCAGAATTCTCAATGCGATTTCGCCGCGATTGGCGATTACAATTTTTTCCAGCATTAGTGGCCTCCCAGGCCGGACTTTTAGTCGATGATAAACAGTACTTGGTCGAACTCGACCGGGCTACCGTTTTCAACCAGGATGGAGCGAATCGTCCCGGCCTTGTCAGCCTCGATCTGGTTCATCATTTTCATTGCCTCGATGATACACAAGGTATCACCGAGGTTTACCGCTTGCCCCTGGGATACAAACGGTCCAGAGGTCGGGGAAGCGGCGCCATAAAAGGTGCCCACCATCGGCGATTTAACCTGGTGTCCTCGCACTTCCTCAACCACTGGCGCTGCTACAGCATTCGCCGGGGCCGGGGCAGCAGCAGCGAACGGAATAGTAGTGACCGGTGCGATATTTTGTACCGCCTGAACAGACAGACGGCTGATTCTTACCGACTCTTCACCTTCCTTGATTTCCAGTTCGGCGATGTCGGAATCTTCAAGCAGTTCAATCAATTTTTTAATTTTACGGATATCCATTTATGGGGTTCCCGGTTTTGAAGATTGTTTGCAATGGATGATTGCCGCTTCGAATGCCAGCAAATAACTATTTTTACCAAACCCGCTGATTACCCCGACCGCCAGGTCTGAAAGGTACGAGTGCATTCTGAATTCTTCGCGCGCGTAGATATTGGACAGGTGAACTTCGATAAACGGTATTCGGGTTGCCAGAAACGCGTCTCGGATCGCAATGCTGGTATGGGTGTAAGCAGCCGGATTAATGATAATGAACTGTACTTTCTTGTTGCGCGCTTGCTGAATGCAGCTTACGATCTTGCCCTCGACGTTGGATTGATAAGACATCAGCTTGACACTGTTTTGTTGCGCCATCTGAGCCAGGCCTTGATTGATATCAACCAGCGTATCGGAGCCGTAAACCCCGGGTTCCCGTGTGCCGAGCAGGTTTAAATTAGGGCCATGTATGACCAGAATATTAGTCATTCGGGATGCTCTTTAACCGGATAATGAATTTGCGGGAATTCTCACATATCGGCAAGATAGAGTCCAGTTTTTGCGAGATAAGCGCTAGATTGCCGAAGTTATCGACAATTTCAACTATTTAAAGATTCCCGTGCTATCTATAACAGGGCTTTGAGTTGTTTGCGTAACTGTTCGGCGCTGAGTTCGCCGTTATGTTGAAACACAATGCGCTGATCGCGGGTCAGCACGGCTGTAAACGGCAGGCTGCCACTTTGATTTCCAAAAGCAGCGTTGTACATTGCTGTTCGATTGCCCGCCAGGAACAAGGGGTAATTGATTTGGTGTTCAAGCGCAAACCGGCTTACCTGAAGCTCGTTGTCATAGGCGATACCCAGCACACGAACGCCTTGTTGCGCATAATCCTGATGAAACCTGATCAGGGTCGGCACTTCGCGCCGGCAGGGTGCGCACCAGGGAGCCCAGAAGTTGACGATCAGAATATCACCTTCCCAGTTGCCGATACTGGTTTCCTGACCGGTTAAGTCGAACAAGGGAATTGAATGCAATTCGATCCGGGGCGAGGTTAGAGCTGCCGCTGTCTTTGAATCACCGGATTCCAGTCCTTTAAAAAGCAAAACTCCGGCCAGCATCGATACCAGGCCGATGGCCGTCAGGACGAGGGTGCCAGGCTTCACCGAAAGGTGGCGACGATGTGGGCTGCAAACTGTTCGCCCGACATTTCGCCTACCACGCGGCGGTTACGAATTTCCTGACCGTTGGCGTCAAAAAAAAGTATCGCCGGCGGGCCATAGATTCCGAGGGAACTCATCAACTCGGTATCGATATTGTCATTGTCGGTCACATCAGCCTGCAAGGTTGCTACCTGCTTGAGAGCGGTAACAACCTTGGGGTGGGTAAATGCATACTTTTCCATTACCTTGCAGGAGATGCACCAGTCTGCATAGAAATCGAGCATGGTTTCGCCGCCTTGCTGCACCGAGTCATTTAGAGCAAGCTGCAAGCCCTGACGCCCCTTGATTTGTCGAAATACCAGGTGCTGCTGGCCCTGGCTAATGTTACCGGACGAGGCCGACAGGCCACGCAGGGGTTGGATCAGGTCGTTGCTACCGGCGGCGGCTCCGATCAGATAGGTGATGCCATATATCAGGACCAGCAATCCCATTGACTTGAAGAGGCGATTCCAACCACTAGCTGCATCACGCAGGGAATCGAGTGCGCCCATATAGATAGCGGAGGCTATCAGTAATGCCGCGATCAAAATCATCGTAAAACCTACCGGCAGGATGCGCTCCAGCAACCAGATTGCAACCCCGAGTAATACAACGCCAAACACCGCTTTGACGGTATCCATCCAGTCGCCCACTCGGGGCAGCAGTTTTCCGGCCGAAGTGCCGATCAGCATAAGGGGTACACCCATACCGAGACCTAGTGCGAACAATGCGAGGCCGCCTAACTGCCAGTCCTGGGTCTGCGATATGAATATCAATGCTCCGACCAGCGGGGCGGTTATACAGGGGCCCACAATAATAGCCGAGAATACTCCCATCAGGCCGACACCGATGAGGGTGCCCCCCTCCTGGCTGTTGCTGATAGCGGCCAGGCGGGACTGAAGGGCATTCGGAATTTGCAATTCGTAAAATCCGAACATCGATAGCGAAAGCAATACGAACACCGCAGCGAAAACACTCAGTATCACCGGATCCTGGAACCAGATCTGGATATTAAACGCGGCCCCGTAATAGCCGACTATAGCCCCCAAGGCGGCGTAGGTGACCGCCATCGACAGCACGTAGATCGAAGACAATGTAAACGCTTTTCCGGTTGTGATTGATGAGCCCTGCCCGGCAATAATGCTGGACAGTATCGGAATCATCGGGAACACGCAGGGGGTGAAAGTGAGGCCGATACCGGCAACAAAGAATAGCGCGACTATCAGTAGCAGGCTTTCATTACTCAATAATCGTGCAAACTGGCCCTGCTCCGAAATCGGTGCCTCGGCGACAAAGGCGCCCAGGTTGGCAGTAGTTTGTTGAATGGTTGGGTTGATTTCGCTCACCACCTGTATCAGACCTTCGGTCGAGTCAAGCGAAAGGTACTTGGTCACGGGTGGATAGCAGATACGATCCTCTACGCAGCCCTGGTACTGATAGGACAGCAACAACTGACTACTGGCGCCTGGCGCCGATTTAAGCGGTATTGAAACGTTTACCTGGTCATAAATGACTTCGGTCGGCCCCAGAAACGGATCATTCTTCTTTTTGCCCCTGGGCACCGAAATTGCCCCGATCTCATGGCCATCTCCATTGACCATCGCGATCTTGATCTTGTCTCGATACAGGTAAATATTTTCCGCTAACAGGATATTCGTCTGGATCACGTTGTTAGCGTCCAGCCGGGCCGATAAAATGAATGCCTGGTCCGGGTGCAGTATTTCGGCTTCATTATCAAGCCCGATATCTTCGCCGAGCGCCTGTAATATCGATAGCGCATTCGAGCCACTGTCTTGCTCGGTGCTGTTCGATTGCCGGGTATTCTGGAGATTGGTTGAAACTTCGGCGAGCAGTGCCTGTAGTGCAGCGACATCTCCGCTCTCGTTCTCCTCGGCCGGGCTGCTCGCAACCCACGCAGCTGGCATGAAGCGGGCACCGGAAGCGACATCGACTACCAGCGCTTGCTTCAGCGGCGGGTAACAAACACCGATATCCGCACAACCCTGGCTGATCGCCCTGACCCGTAGGTTTGAAGCGGGCGGGCCTTCGAAGATCAGTGGCAAGCTGATTTTTACGCTATTGCGATAGGTTTCCACTTCACCAAAGAATTCGTCGTGCTTGATCTTGCCGTCGGGAATGACTGCAACATCGAAGCGAGCCGGTGCATCGCTGGATTCGATAAGAAATTCGAAGCGTTCGCGGTACATGTAGTAACCCGGCGCTATCCGATACTCCGCAATCAGGCTATCGCCTTCAACCCAGGCGCTTAAGCTAAAAGCTTCTTCCGGAGGCAGTAATTCTTCTTCCTGCGCCCACAGCTGAGAGCTCTGGATGCCAATTAACAGCAGGCACAGGCCGGTAAATTTTTTGATGCTTATCATCGTGTCGATCGTGTTATCCAGTTCAGGTATTCGGGCTCGCCAGATTCTATCCTAAAATGCAGTATTTCGGCTACGGCATAGGGATGGGCGGACTTTATCTCCTTTTGTAAGGCCTGCAGTCGGTCAGCACTCGTTTTTATAAAAATTTTGTGTTCCCTGCCATGTCGAAGTTTACCCTCCCAGTGATATATAGAGTCCATTTCCGGCAAAATGTTTACATTCGCGGCAAGTTTTTTTTGCAACCAGTTTTTAGCCTCGGATCTGGCGCCTTCTAGATCGGGCCAGGAGGTAATCACCAGATAGCTGTCTGTTAAGGTTTTACCCATGAATACAATTGAATAAATGGTATGATATCTACATCTTAGTACAAACATCATTAATTACGCTGGAAATACTTCTATTTTTAAACAATCAATATTAACTGTTTGTTAGCCCAATGTTTCCCCTGATCGCGACAATTTTTCTGCTGGTACCGATAATCGAAATTTACTTGCTGATCCAGGTTGGCCAGGTTATTGGTGCCGGCTGGACTGTGGTACTGGTGGTGCTGACCGCGGTCCTGGGGATCGGGTTACTGCGTATACAGGGGTTGTCTACCTTGACCCGAGCGCAACGTAAATTGCAGGAAAACGTATTACCGGCACGGGAAATTCTCGAAGGCATGGGATTGGTGGTTGCCGGTGCCTTGTTGCTGACCCCCGGATTCTTTACCGACAGCGTGGGGTTTTTTCTACTGTTTCCACCCGCGCGAATCTGGTTGGTAGGGCGTATCGCATCTCGCATGGTAATGTCGACCCCGGTTAATATAAACCCTCATCAACATCGCGATGGCGATTTTATTGATGGTGTAAAATACCGCCGGGAGGACTAGCCCGGAGATTTCATAAACCTGCTCGCGCCCTGGCTTGACCTTATGTTTTCTCAGGAATTTTCCTCAGTCGGCCGGATCCGTTGGTCCGACACCTCTTTGGAAAATCTCCCGCGAAAACTAAAGTCCTGCGCAATCATCGCGGCAGTTCAAGCATTCTCCGGGCTAGAGTAATCATTCAATCGTATATTCGGGCTAGAACCGGTAAAAAACCGGGGAAATGGAAATTTTTGTTGAAATTTAGCTTGAATCCCTAAATTTATCCCTTATTTCGCTTGACTACGAAAGGCCGCTGAATAAAATTAGCACTCCCGATACGCGAGTGCTAAATCGGTGCAAATTCAAAGGCCTTCCGCACAGGTTGGCAAACTATTAATGATAATTTACGGAGCGTAGCAATAATGAATATTCGTCCCCTGCATGATCGGGTAATCGTCAGGCGTCAGGAAGAAGAACGTACCACTGCCGGTGGCATCGTGATCCCTGATTC
Organism: uncultured Gammaproteobacteria bacterium; assembly: GCA_964488685.1. Taxonomy (GTDB): domain Bacteria; phylum Pseudomonadota; class Gammaproteobacteria. Next base: position 4,252 of record CAZAVY010000039.1, on the reverse strand, counting down.
GGCAACCGAAAAGCCCAGTATGGGTGAAATACTTTCAGTGGGTAACGGTAAAGTCACCGATTCCGGCGACCTGCGTGCTTTGGATGTCAAGACCGGCGATACCGTTTACTTCGGCAAGTATTCCGGAAGCGAAATCAAGGTCGACGGTGAAGAACTGCTGATCATGCGCGAAGATGACATCATCGCTGTTGTTGAATAATTCGGATACTTAAGAGGAAAAGACTCAAATGAGTGTAAAAGACGTAAAATTTGGCGATGATGCGCGTTCGCGCATGATCAATGGTGTTAACATCCTGGCTAACGCGGTTAAAATTACCCTGGGCCCGAAAGGGCGCAACGTGGTTCTGGACAAGAGCTTTGGCGCGCCGACCGTGACCAAGGACGGTGTTTCCGTGGCCAAGGAAATCGAACTCGAAGACAAGTTCGAAAACATGGGTGCGCAGATGGTAAAAGAAGTTGCTTCACAGACTTCCGATGTAGCCGGTGACGGTACTACGACTGCTACTTTGCTGGCCCAGGCGATTGTTCGCGAAGGCATGAAAGCGGTGGCCGCGGGTATGAACCCGATGGATCTGAAGCGTGGTATCGACAAGGCGGTTGTGGCTGCGGTAGAAAACTTAAAATCAAGCTCGACCCCATGTGAAGACACCAAGGCGATTGCCCAGGTTGGCACCATTTCTGCCAACTCGGACGAAAGCGTTGGAAATATCATCGCCGACGCAATGGAGAAGGTCGGCAAGGAAGGCGTTATCACCGTCGAAGAAGGTTCTTCGTTGGAGAACGAACTCGACGTGGTTGAAGGCATGCAATTCGACCGCGGTTACCTGTCGCCTTACTTCGTCAACGACCAGTCCACTATGTCGGCCGAACTCGAAGAGCCGATGATCCTGTTGTTCGACAAGAAAATTTCCAACATTCGTGAATTGCTACCGATCCTGGAATCGGTCGCCAAGGCGAGCAAGCCGTTATTGATTGTCGCCGAAGATATCGAAGGTGAAGCGCTGGCGACCCTGGTCGTCAACAGTATGCGCGGTATTGTCAAGGTTTGTGCGGTCAAGGCACCTGGATTTGGTGATCGCCGCAAAGCCATGCTGCAGGACATCGCCGTGTTGACCGGCGGTCAGGTTATTTCCGAAGAAGTTGGATTGAGCCTCGAAAAGGTGACCCTGGAAGACCTGGGTTCGGCCAAGAAAGTTTCCATTACCAAGGAAAATACCACCATCGTCGATGGTGCCGGTGCGGTCGACGATATCAAGGATCGTATCACCCAGATCAAGGCCCAGATCGCCGAATCGACTTCCGACTACGATACCGAGAAGATGCAGGAACGCCTGGCCAAGCTGGCTGGCGGTGTTGCCGTGATCAAGGTTGGTGCTGCAACTGAAATTGAAATGAAAGAGAAAAAGGCTCGTGTCGAAGATGCCCTGCACTCAACCCGCGCTGCGGTTGAAGAAGGCGTAGTTGCCGGTGGCGGTGTTGCTTTGATTCGTGCTCGTGCCGCGATTGAAGGCCTTAGGGGCGACAATCACGACCAGAATACCGGTATCGATATCGCCCGTCGAGCGTTGGAAGAGCCGATTCGCCAGATCGTAGCCAATGCCGGAGACGAAGCCTCGGTGGTCACTAACAAAGTCGAGCAGGGCGAAGGTAACTACGGTTACAACGCTGCGACCGGTGAGTACGGTGACATGATCGAAATGGGTATCCTGGATCCTACCAAGGTAGCCCGTTCGGCGCTGCAAAACGCGGCATCGGTTGCTGGTCTGCTGATCACCACCGAAGCCATGGTTGCAGACGCGCCCAAGGAAGCCGGCCCTGCCATGCCTGATATGGGTGGTATGGGTGGTGGCGGCATGGGCGGCATGATGTAGTTTCTGGCTGCTGCGCTCGCGACGCCAGAACCCCTTGTGTTCCCGTCCGGGTACCAGGAATAAGGAAAGCCCCGTTGGTCGGGGCTTTTTCTTGGGCTGCTGCGCTCGCGACGCCAGAAACCCTTGTGTTCCCGTCCGGGTACCAGAAATTGTCGGAATAGTCGCGATTTTCCAGTGGATCAGTTTGCTTTCTTGATTACCCTGGTAATATCCTGCGCGGTAATCGGTCCCTCGAAGCGATGCAAGAACAACCCGGCTGGATCGATAATAAAGGTTGTTGGTAATACGTTGACAGCACCATAGCCGATACGGGGGTTCTGGCCAAAACCGAGGATGGGGTAGGTCACACCAGGCGCTTTACAAAGTCGATGATTTTAGCCATGTCGGTGTCTTCAAAGGTAACACCCCACATTTAGCCAACCTTACGGTTTATCGGTCGATTGTAAATAGATCGATAATTTCCGTACCGGGTTCCCCTGAATTTTATATTCGATTACGGGTGCTTCAGGACGGTAGAAAATCGATCGGGTAGGTGACGGTGATCTCGGAGACGTTGGCGATAGAGAATTTAAACTTCTTTATTTTTAATACCAGCTTACGTTCGAGTTTTTCATCGTCGAGTTCGCTGGAAAGCACCTTGACAGCAATGACCTGACCGCCGGGCGATATTGTCAATTCCAGTACCACCTTTCCCTCGAGTGACGGATTCTTGCGTAACGCACGATTGTAGATGTTGAAAATGGCGCCCTTGTTCTGCTGAAATACACGTTCGATTTCATCGGCACTACGCCTCGACGCTGAGCCCGAGCCACTTCCAGCTTGCTTTTTTGTGCCTGAAGCCGAAGCAAATTTGGTTTTGTCGGCCTCGATTTTGCTCTCAACCCTGGTGGTCTGGCGTTGTGCCAGTTCACTGGTTTTGATGGTTCGGTTGAGGGTGTCAGTCTTGATGCCACCACTCGATTTTTGCGCGCTTGCGGTTAACAAATCACTGGCGGTTGCCACTATGACTTCTTGCTTGCCGGCGGTTTGTTGTGGCAATTTGAGGGTGTCGTCAAGATTGAAGCTCTCGCGTAAATCTGCCAGTTCATCACTGAACGCGATCAGCCCGCTTTTCTTCGCTATATCACGCGCGTCTTCTTTTTTCACCTCCTTTTTCTTAGGCGGTTCCTTCTTTTTCTCAGGCTCTTTCTGCTTCGGTTTTTGTTTCTTTTTCTCAGCTTCCTTTTTCTCTTTTTGCTTCGGTTTTTCTTCCTTCGCGGGTGGCTTTACCTTTTGTTTTTCCAGGATTAACTTTGCCAGTCGAGGGGATACATCGATCAGATTTTTCTGTACGATTTGGGGTAGCTTGATCGCGTCTAACACCACACCCGCGCTCAAAAAAAGCACTAGCATGATGATCACGATCCAGCGAAAACCGCGGTCTTCCTGATGCTCGACCCAGGGGAAATTCGGTTCCGCTATAACACTGGCTCTGGCCATTAGCTCTCTGCCGTCTTCTGGTTCACCGCAAACGAAATATTGGTGTAGTCGGCACCGGCGCAGGTAAGCATTATCTTTTTCAACAATAAATAGGGGATTTCCTGGTCACCCATGATAGTCACCCCATTCTTGGTGGTAACCCCCTTCACCGTTACAGCGGCAAGTCTTAGCGCATTAAACAGGGGTTTCATCGCATTCTTATTGCTCTTGAGTGCATCTTTCACGGTGACAATGGCCTTACCCTGCAGTCGAATAACACGATCATCCACGGCGATTACCAGATTACGTGATGGCAGTTTTTCGGCAGCGGCATTCGGTAATACAATATTCTTGGGCGAGGGTAGTATCTCGGTGCTGGTGGTGTTGACCAATAGAAAGAAAACCAGAATGGTAAATATATCCATCAGCGACACCATGTTTAACAGGGCGTTTCGCTTTTCGCCGCGAGCGTGGTGTTGTTTCATGCGTCTGGCGCGTCTGGAAGATTTCATACGATCAATATCCCTTGATTACTTTGCGGCATCGCCAATTGATATATCGGGAAATAACTCGGCAAAAACCCATTCGCCATCTACCTGGGTACGATAGGAACGCGAGCTGTCCATGGCCCTGATTAAATCGTCGTAACGCGTTCGATGTTCCGCCAGGATGGTAATGTTGGTATGGCTCGGAATCCTCGCCTTGACATATTTCAGGGTTTGCTTTAACTGGGCGTAGTTGTGTTCCTTACCTTTCAGAGGTATTCGCTTGATCAACCCGAGGCGATTGTCAGACAAAACCAGCATATTTTTACGAATGGTTATGCGTAGTTCATAAGGTGGCTTTTTCGGCTGCTTGGTCTCATTGGCGCCCGGTGGCGGCAGGTTCAGATCGAGAATGGTGATGTGGCTGAATACCGCAGT
>CAZAVY010000038.1:0-28565 GCA_964488685.1 uncultured Gammaproteobacteria bacterium | reverse complement strand
CTTCAGGAGAATATTTTTGTGCTTTCGATTGACAATTTGCCTAATGGGTGACCCCTTAAACGTGACCCCTTAAACGACCCCTTAAACTTAAAACGGTCGTTGAAGGAGCCGGTGGTGTGGCTACTGACTGGAGCGGCAAGCCGTTAACACTCGAATCCCGGGGCCGAGCTTTATTTATTGGTAATCCCACCTTGCTCGGCGCGGTAATCGAACTATTACAAACCTGAACCCAATCGGGCAAATCAACGCCAACCGGCACGATCCATCAATTGCACCGCAGCCCGATTATTCTCGCCGAGCAGGGTCAGGTTCAGACTGTCACTCTTGAATTCTCCAAATGACTCCAGGGTCGCAGATAATTTCGCATCAACCACGACCGGGTATTCATTGTTGGCCTCGGCATACCAGGTTTGCGATTCGGTACTGACCAGGAATTCGAGCAGGCGCTCGGCGGCGGCACGATGGCTGGCATGTTTCGTGATACCGGCGCCACTGACATTGATATGCGTTCCGCGATCAGCCTGATTGGGCCAGAAAATACCAAGGCTGTTCACTACTTTTTGATCCTTTTCCTTATCGCTGTTAACAAGACGCCCGAAATAATAATTGTTCGCAATCGCAATATCGCACAACCCGGCCGCAGCCGCTCGTAACTGATCGGTATCGCCCCCGGCCGGTTTGCGCGCGAAATTGGCCACCAGGCCCCGAACCCAGGCTTCGGTCTGTTCAACGCCATGTGCCTCGATCATCGATGCCACCAACGACTGATTGTAAATATTGCCGGAAGATCGGATACAAATTCTTTGCTTCCACTTATCGCCACTCAAGGCTTCGTAGGTCGAAAGCTCGGCGGGGTCAACCCTGGATTTCAGGTAAAAGATGACGCGAGCGCGTTGCGATAACCCAAACCAATAGTTGTCTTTATCGCGTAAATTTTCAGGTATTCTTGCCGCGAGCACCCGGTTGTCTATGGCCTGCAAAACGCCTGCTTCTTTAGCGCGTTGCAGTCGCCCCGCATCGGTGGTGATGAAAACATCGGCAGGTGTCGACTGGCCTTCGGACTCGAGGCGCTTGAGCAATGCGTCTGCTTTGGCGGTAATCAGGTTGAACCCGATGCCGGTCTCGGCTTCGAACTTTTTAAGCAAAGGCAGTATCAGGGCTTCTTTGCGCGCCGAGTATACATTGACCTCTTCGGCATGAACGACACCCTGGTTAAATACAGTCGATAAGCAGAAAACGCTCAAAACTAACAACTTTGGTCCAATTAAACTGCGGTACATCGGTGAATACTCCGGATGGTTAAGATTAATAAAAGCGGTAATTTATCAAATCGTTAACGCGAATGCAAATGTAAATCATTCTCATTTAAATTCACCCAAAAATGATGTGCTTCTCCTCCCAAGTTATCGACTACTGGTTTGAGGTCCGGGCGAAGTGCGAGTTATTGCCGAGGATTCGAATCGTCCTTATGATGTACTTTCAAGGCGCTTTACGGGAACAGATTATGAGCTTCGGCATCACCAAAACCATTCCAGCCAGGGCCGGCGTCGAGGTGCTTGACTCACTTTACGACGGCAGCCGCAACGAATACGAATTTCACATGGCGGGCAGCGAACCGAAACGACTCAAACCGGGCGATTACGTATACACGATTTTCAACGATCGGTTACACGGGCGCCTGAAGATCAAAAAATTTATCACCGGGGCAACAAATCCCGGCTCCGGAAAACCGCGTATCCTGATCATCGTCAATGCACCGGGCCAGCGCTTAAAAAACCCGGTACCGAAAAAAGGGCACCGCGGCACCCGCTATACCGATGGCCAGGACTGGCCGCTATGATCGAACTATCGCCTGGTACCCGTAAAAGTTTCAACGCCGATGGCTTCGTAATTGTCGGGAATCCGACCAATCCCGACAGGGAGCCGACCTTGCATCGGGCATTCTCCGATCTGTTCAATGGGTGTTTCGAGACCGGCGTTCGAGCCGGTGACTGATGCACCCGCCCTGGAACAGGATACGAGTTGCGATTTGCAAAGACTCCACCCGCCTACATCCCGCCGGAACCGTTTCGATGGTTCGGCGCCATAACAACCAGGTACGCGCCTGATCACTTCGAAGACAAGGGTGGCTGGTGCAAGGCCTGGGTTACTCTGGTGTAAAAGATGGGTTTTGCGATAACTTTGTAAACAGGAATCCTGATAAATTCGTTACCTTGGGTGTAGCCAGCCCGGCAAGAAACTATAAGGATCACGCTTGATAGTTTCGTTGTAGTTTATATGCTGTGCATCCAGCCTTGCTTCCAGCTCGCCGGCTTTCCCCACATCGAAGAAATCGGTCGCACCACCAATGAACTCATCGCCCACAAAAATTTGTGGAATAGTCGACCAGTCGTTTCGATGCTTTAACACCTCGAGTATTTTTCCGCCGCGATCATTTTCCTGGTAAGGGACTGAATCGAGATCGATGGTCAGGCAGGGAATATCGCAGGCGCTCATCATCTTGCGTACCGACCAGCAAAACTCGCACCACTCGAGTGAAAACATAACCACTTTTCCGGGGTTGTTCGCCAGTACCGAATCAACTTCTTCAATCGCTGCCGCGTCAAGATCTACCGGGGCTTGATCGATTTCTTTATCCGCTTCATCCTCCGCTTCCGGTTCGCTGACATCGAATCGAAAATTCGGCGTTGAGCAGGAAATATCCATTTCCTCTGCCGACATATCTTCCAGGATATCGTCAAATAACGGCGTCGTTAAATAACGCTCCCCAGTATCGGGGAGCATGCACAGTATATTGGAACCATCCCTTGCCGACTCGGCAACCTGCAATGCCCCTGCAAAGGTTGCACCCGAACTAGTGCCGACCAATATGCCTTCTTTTTGCGCGAGATCGCGCGCGCATTGCATCGCGAAATTACCATCGACCGGAACAAAGCCATCGATGTGGCTTGCGAGCTCCGCTTGTTCGGCAAGTTTGGGAATAAAGTCCGGGGACCAGCCCTGCATTAAATGCGGCCTGAAATTGGGATGCGTCGGGCTGAAACCGTCGGCATTTCGCTGTTGCGGAATTCCACTGCCCAGCGTCTGTGAATTATCCGGTTCGCAAACCATCACCCGGGTTTGCGGGCTTTTCTCCTTAAGCACCCGCGACACACCGTTGAGGGTCCCGCCAGTACCGAAACCACTAACCCAGTAATCCAGCCCAATCTGTTTGAAATCTTCAAGAATTTCAACCGCGGTGGTACGGGCATGTATCTCGGCATTGGCTGGATTTTCAAACTGGAGTGATTGCCACCAGCCATGCTCCTCGGCCAGCTCCCTGGCCTTGGCAACCATCCCGGAACCCATGTACAAGGCAGGTGTCAACACCACCCTGGCACCCAGGAAACGCATCAAGCGCCGCCGCTCGACACTGAAGTTCTCAGCCATGGTGACCACTAGCGGGTAGCCTTTTTGTGCGCAAACCATCGCCAGGCCAATGCCGGTATTGCCGCTGGTAGCTTCGACTATGGTTTGTCCGGGTTTTAATTCGCCACGGTGCTCGGCATCTTCGATTACCCCCAGCGCCAATCGGTCTTTAACCGAACCCATCGGATTGAAAGACTCGATCTTGACATAAATATTGATATTTTTCGGTCCCAGGTTATTGATCCTGACCGCTGGCGTATTGCCGATAGTGTCGAGTATATTTTGGAACAAGTGGCCCATGCTTCCTCCGGCAAGGTCAGCGCATTAAGTTGTACCGACCCTGCACGGATCAGGCAAAAAATGACTCGCGGCAATGCGCCATTTATTCAGCACAGGGCCAATTATCCGGCATCTTCAGACCAATCGGTAATTGAGTGTTTTCATTGCCACAGGCGAGTCCTAGTTGCTCTGGACCCAGGTTGATAGTATTTCTGAGGTCAACATCTTCGAATCGTGTCAGGTAAGTATAAGCACCCTCGAAATCAACATTTGTAATTTGGGCAGTGGTAAACCTGACCCTCGATAGATTCGAAAAAACAAAGCTGACATTGTTCAGCCTCGCCTCCGAAAAATCGACTCGCCCAAGTTCCGACCTGGACCAGTCAACCTCGGAGAGCTCGGTATTTTTGAAGCTGGCTCGCGAGAACTCGGATTTGGTCAGGTTCGTTTTTTGCAGTATCGCGCGGTCAAACTTTGCCCGATAACCGACCGACTTGGTCAGATCGGAATTAAAAAAAAAGGTTCCCTTAGCGCTGCTTCGAGTGAGGTCGGCTTTAACCAGACTGGCGCCGTTGAAGTTGCTTTCATCGAGCAAACTCTTTGACAGATTTGCGTTATCGAAGCGGCTGCCGGAAAAATCACTATCATTCAGCATCTTGTTGGTTTTTTTGCATCCGGACCAATCCATTCCGGGCGATCTTTTATCATTGCAGCCTGCGGTGACCTGGCTGACGGTCGCCAGTGAAACCAGGCAAACTAACAGTATTGCTCGATATGTTATTTGGCTATTCATATTTGACTGATTCTTTAACTCGGTGTGCCTGATTTTGACTGTATTGCGCCGACAAAATTCCATTGTGCCCAACCAGCAGAACCGATCCCATCAAGGTAACCTCTGATTTCTCACTATACCTGAATTTCCCAGTTTTTGCTGGCGCAGGACCTCCACCACGCCGGCCGATATGATTAATATTGCACCGACAAACTCGCGCAACCCGAATGGTTCATCGGTCAGTACGGCAGCCGAACTCACGCCGACCAGCACTTCAACCATGAGCAGCATGCCGACCCGACCCGGGCTCAACACGGTCGCCGGCCAAATGGTCAGGTAGGTAATCGGCATCATCGCCAGCGCCACCATCAAAATCCAGTACCAGCCTTTTTTCAGGCCTGCGAGTTCCGGCATACCCTGCAGATTCCCCTGGTGCCAGAAAACCAGTAACAGCGACATCAGCAAAGCGAAGAGCACGAACATGGTTACCTTTTCCAGGATCATATGGGCGCCACCCTGGAACAACTTCACCGAAGCTATCGACCAGCAAAGCCCGGATAACAGCGCAAACCAGTCACCGGTATTGCGGGGAACCGGTAATCCGCTCTCCACCACCAGTACGATATAAAGCCCGCAAAATGCGAGCACTAGCGCGACGATTCGGTTAGCGGTGAGGCGTTCCTTCAACACCAGTATGCCGAGTAGGGTGCTCCACAACGGGCTCATGTAAAACAACAGGATGGCGCGCACTACATCGGTCAGATTGAGGCTCGCAATATAAAGCGCAAATGCAAATCCAGCCATCAGCCCCGGTATCACTATGGCGCGCCAATTGGCGATAATAGTGGACATCCGGAACAGTAAAAATGGAAAGAAAAGCAGCGTACTGGCGCCAAATATAACGGGGCCTGTCCAGAAAGCCTGAACCCCGGCGTCTTCAATGCCGTGCACCGGAATCCAGAAAAGCCCCCAAAATGCGGCGCCTATTGCGATTGCAATGCTGGGAAGCAGGTCGCCACGAATCTTGGGCAACATAACTTTACCCTGTCTTCATGCCAACACAGCGCTAATTTTGGTAACCGCCTGCAGCTTGATATGGTCCAGTTCGAGCCGCAGCGGTTCATTCTGGGATGACATTTTGACAATGGTTACCTCGGTTACCGGATTTATATATATCCATTGACTGTGGATTCCGATCGCAAGCATCGCGGTTATCGACTTGCTCACCGAAAACACGATATGCGGGCTGGTTTCGATGCCGGCATCGACATACCATTCATGCACCAGTTTACCGCGATGCGCGACCAGCAGAGCATCGCTGCTGGATTCATCGAGCCAGCGCTGTAACGACCATTGTTCGCTTTCGAGCCCCGGCACTGTCACCCCGGCAACACCGGCGGCAACCGTTTTATCAAGTTCGCTCGCATTGTTGCCACACGCAATCTCCTCGGTCGGGATGATTTCACGAACATGGTGAAACGCCCAGCGCGTGTTCCCCGGTTGACGCCAGTTAGACAAATTTAATTCAACCGGTCTGGTTAACATCATTCATGCTCGGTAATAGTTTTCCGATTATTGGAATCGAGCGAAGGCTGGTAGACCGGTTGATCATGCGCCTTGCCGAGAATGTCCCAGATTGCAATTTCGACGCCGCTGAATACAGCCATCATGCAGATGTCGGGGCGCTGCGTAAATCCGGCCGAGTACACCCGCCGGAACATGGTTTCAATGTAATGCGGATCTTCGCCGGCGATGAAGCGTTCGAAAGTGTCTTCGACCATGGCGCAGGCGATATCGCCCGAGACCGGGATGCCATAACATCGCCGATACCTTCGATGCCGTTGTCGGTGGTGATTTTAACGATCACCCAGAACGACCCGCCGATACCGCTAGGGGGCACCGTAACCCAGGTTTTAATGTCCTTCAGAATCATGCTCTTGTCCGCGCCGAGAATTCTCGCTTAAGTTACTCCAATCAACGGTATTTCGAAAGTGAATACTCGGCCTCCGAAGCCGAGGGCAGAACCCGATGATACCTGCATTTGTTGGCAAATCCCGAAATGCCGTACCAACCCGGATACGGATAGCATTATGTGCGTATCTACTGTTGAGCTAATTAAAATCCCTGTCGAAATCAGGTTGGTCAGAGCAAAGCACACGGCGTCTTCTTCAGGCAAATCTGTTCTCGAAATAAGATCTAATGGCTTTGATCAGGCCAACACCGCCACCCGTTCAAGCTATTAACCCCCTGGCCCCTTTATCTTTACCAGCCTCCGGTTAAATCTGCTATCTTCACCTGTTAATCGATAGAGAGGACTTGATGAGCAGCAAAATTTCCTGGCTCCAGGCGCGCTTGAATGGTGCCGGCAAACCGGTTGTCATCGATGGCGGTATGGGCACACTGCTGGAACGGTCGGGTGTGTCCATGGATGGCAAGGTCTGGAGTGGTCGCGCGGTGTTGACCCACCCCGAGGCCGTAGTTCACGCGCACGAGGCATACATAAAAGCCGGTGCCGAGGTCATTATCGCCAATACCTTTGCCGCGGCACGTCATATGCTGGAACCGGGTGGCCTGGGTGATCATGTCAGGGATATCAATCTGAATGCCGTCAGCCTGGCGCAACAGGCCCGGGATAATGTAGCTACCGGGACTGTCGCCATCGCAGGCTCGATTTGCGAATGGTCGCCGACCGATGATCCCAAATGGCATACACCCGAAGCCGTCGGTCGTTCTACACGAGAGCAGGCCGAAATTCTGGCGCAGGCGGGGGTCGACCTTATAGCGCTGGAGATGTGCGAGCAAATCGAATTTTCGGTTGCCGCTATCGACGCGACCCTGGAATTCGGGCTACCGGTCTGGATCGGGATCAGTGCCCAGACCCATAAAAACAGTCATTCCTTATCGGTGTTCGACTACCAGGAGCTGAGTTTTGAAAACCTGGTAAAGCATCTTGCAGGATATCCGGCGATGTTGATGAACATCATGCATACGCCGGTATCCGACGTGGACGAGGCCTTAAGTATTGTAAAACAGTTCTGGGATGGAGCTGTCGGTATATACCCCGAATCCGGGTTTTTCACCATGCCGAACTGGCAGTTTATCGATGTAATAGAACCCGACGACCTTGCCCAACTTGCGCAGACCTGGATCGATGGTGGTGCCCGCTTGGTCGGTGGCTGCTGCGGCCTCGGACCGGAGCATATAGCCGCTCTACACCGGGCATTAAAATAGCCGTCAACTTGATTTCATATAAAACTTACGCAGCTTCTCCGTGATATGCCAGGTACATTGCGTACCTTTCGGAGTATAGAATACATTGCCTGAAATGAAAGTTTCAGAATCCCCATTCTCGTTGCTGAGCGTCACCGAACCTGATATCACGGTCATCATTTCGTGTACGGGGTAACTATCAATCTCTTCTTTGCAGGGCGCGCATTCCCACACCCCGGTTAAAATGCTCTCATCATCGTTTGCAAAGTTAAGGTGCGATTAAGTTCCGAGTGATCTTCGGTGGTAAATGCCGCCGCCGGAGTCATGTCCGAAGGCCCCATACCAAACGCTGAATCCCCTCCCGGCAATAACCTGATAAATGTATCGCTCATCTTCCGTTCTCCAATTTTTTGTCTATGCCACCATTGCAAGTATGATTTACTTCCCTTCAATCCGCCGCAAAACAGTAAAACTTCCCGGCGCCTCCGGTTTTGGTCAAAGCTTTCTGACTACAGCCACGCGACGCATGTGCTGAACTCCACGAAGGGTTCCCGCCACCATGTCGGTCGTGATGACCAACTTGTGCGCTGCCTTCACCGCTACTGGTCCAGTTGCTACAGGTATGGTCTTTGCCGTCCGGGAAAAATGGAGTGCCGTCGTCCTGGGAACCGGTCAGAATGTCGTGTTCATTGGGTTTGTCACCACGACCTTTGATACGATTGCCGGCTTCGTCGAGCGCTGTCTCCAGCGTGATGGTTTTATTATAAAGGTGTAAATCGGTGGTGTTGGTTGCAACTAGAATTCCCGTTGCGTTATACCAGGGACCATTGCCGATTCTTGCACGTGCGAACACGCCACGTTTACCTTCCCCTGCCGTGCTCAGGTAAGCTCGCCAAACCCGATTGCCGGCCCCTGCTGCTGTCGCGAGTTTTTGGCAATGGCCATCAGCGCCATTTAAGCCCCCGAGGTCGGCACCGTTTCCCATGCCGGTGCTGGTAACGAAAAATCCCATTGGCCTTTCTTCGGCACTTGCCGTGAACGAACCCAATAACATGTAAAGGCCCAGTACGATAGCGCTTGTTTGGTATCTCATTGTGTCACCTCATTCGGTAAATAATTTAACGATCATTTAACTTCATCAGGCATTCTCCGGCAGTAAATCTTACTACCTGAGAATGCTCCATGTTAACTAACATAGGCTTTTTAAATTTATTCGTCAACGAATGACGGGGAATGGACTCTTGCAAAGGAACTGGACGATGTGAATAAAAAGGGGCTCGTCAGAAAAAAATAGTGGGGAACATTGATCGAAACATTTCATCGAGCGGTTGATTTATACTCATAATATTGAACCCGGTGCTGACCTCTTTCCTGACATCACTTCCGAAGACTGAGTAGACCAGCCAGTGTCCATTTGCAAGCAGCTGATTACGCGCAACAACGTCATCCCGGCGTAGGCCGGGATCCAGCGGTGGTAGCAGGGAGCTGACAGGGAACGACAGCCGTGGGTATATCTACCAGCGAGCACTACAAGCGGACCTGGAAAATGGGGGTCATTGAGGAGATGAATCCGCATGGGTATGATGGGTATTCCGACTTGCTATGACAACCGGTATTATTGCCCGAACCCATCATTGAGTACCTGGATTCCGGCATACGCCGATCCCGGTTTAATGTGGGTACATAAACGGGTTGAGGTAACCTTATCCAGCGTATTCTTGTGTAGCGGCGTAATATGATAGCCTTCCATGAAATTTTCGAGCAGGCATTTCCAATTGAGATCCCAGTACTCATCCGCGAGATATCGCAGCTGCATATCTTCCAGATGATAGTTTTGAACGATCTTGTCCAGTTCGGAAAATTGTTCGGTCAACCCGGGCGGATCCGCATCCAGCGATACGAATATAAAACCATTCCATATATCGCATTTCAATTCTGGTAAGCGGCAATCTTTTGCGTTAAATGTTCGATGGCCTTCTAAATGAGGGGCATTCAACGCCCAACCCAGCATCCGGGTTGTGGTGAGAGTCAACTTAAATCTTCGGTTACCAGGAACCTTGCATGATGGCGTGGAGTTAAGTTAACTGTCATCATAATTCCATCGGGGAGGAACAAAAATGACAGCGCCCTATGAAAGGATCAATCTGCACATCAAAAACAACCGCGCTGGCGAAAATGTTTTTCGCATCACCTCCGAACGGTTGACCGCCGCGGGTGAAAGGCACCCTGAAATCACGCGCAGAGTAGACAGTTTCATCGACTCGGATCTCGACAATTTCACGGAATCGATGAAAACGGCGAACGCTCTCGTAACCTGGGACCTGCCGACCGAAAAACTGGCGAAGATCGCACCCAAACTGCGATGGATTCACATTATCGGCGCGGGCGTCGAACACCTGCAGCCAATCGACTGGTTGCCACGAGACGTAACCTTGACCAACAATCGTGGCGTCCACGCGTTGAGGACGGCCGAGAGCGCAGCGATGGCGGTAATGATGCTGAATATCGGTATGCCGCGCCTGTTTACCGATCAACGCAACCATACCTGGAATCCACGTTTCACGACAGCCATCACCGGCAAGACCATTGCCTGTATCGGGGTTGGCGAGATGGGTGGAGCTGCGGCACGGCGGTTCAAACAACTGGGACTGAAAGTTATCGGCGTCAGGCGCGGTGCAAAGCCACACCGTTATGTCGAATTCATGTATGGTCCGGCCGAGCTAAAAAAAGTTTTGTCAGCGGCGGATTTCGTTCACGTAACCCTGCCGCAAACACCCGAGACAATTGCGATGATCGGGGCGGCCGAGTTCGATGTCATGAAACCGGGTGCCGGGATTATCAATTTTGGCAGGGCCCGGGTAATAGACTACGCCGCTTTGGCCGAGAGGCTCGTGGATGGCCGTATAGGCGGTGCAATCCTGGATGTCCACGAGCCCGAACCGTTATCCGAAGACAGCCCGTTCTGGGACACTCCAAACCTGATCATCACGCCCCACCTTACCTCGGATGACGATGTCAGTTACATCCCCCTGACGCTCGACCTGGTGTTTGATAATCTTGGTCAGATGTTGCTCGGTAAACCACTCAAAAACAGGGTTAACCCGAAACTGGGGTATTAAATTTTGATCCGGATTCTGCGATACAGGTTGATAGTTTGTCTGTGTGGGTTCCTGCTCCTGAACAAATTTCCGGCAGCGAGCGGCGATACTCGTGCCCCACTCAGACGTACAACACCGGGTTTATACGGCTACTTGCCGAGGTTTTCGATCTGCATCAGTGTATGGTGCAAAACAACCTCGGCGATCAGCTTGCCCTTGGCGGAACTGGCAAGTGTGGCCTGTCCGTACACGCCCGATCTTGACCACAGGCCCTGACCCCTGGTCCGTGTCAGACGACCATCACCTTGCGCACCATCATCTACCGCACGACTCATATCCACCACCCCGGGCGCAATATGCAACATCAGAGAGGTCTCGTGCTCATCGGCGTGGGAGCCGTACTGCTGCTCCAGCAAATCCCCAGGTAGCGCTTGCAACGCATCATCAAGATTTAAAAACTCAAATCCAATGCCGTCATCCAGCAAAGCCTTTACCTCGACCAACGGGCGCAGTGTAGACAGGCCGGTGTTGATTACATAAAAACGCGATAGCCCGAATCGGACGAAACTCATACAGGTATCAAAAATAAAATCGCGCGCGGTTTCCGAACGCAGGCTGATCGAACCCGGATACTCGACAAACGCCGGGTAGAAAGATGCATTGATCAACGGCGTAATCACGACCGGCAGTCGTTGCCTGATTTCCTCGGCCAGCCAGTTCGCGATTATCGCGTCGTTGTTAAGCGGCAAATGCGGGCCGTGTTGCTTCGCAGACGCGCCGAGTGGAATAACAACCATCGGATTGCTTTCGAAATAACGCTCTGCCTCGATCCAGCTGAGTGTTTCTAGCTTGACGCCGGGCTTCATTTTTTTCTATTGTTAACCGAATCTCAGGGTTGGATAGATTCGATGATACCCTGAGTCGATACTTAAAACACTTTGATGACTGAATCAGCCAATCCAATTCGTCCTATTTTTGGCCGCAACCGCCATGCATTCGGTGGCGGGAGGCCACTGCAGCCGGGTCAGCGTTGGCTGCCCGAAATGGAAACGGCCAGGGTAAATAAACAAACATGAGTCAGACGCAGTATTCTGCCTGGAATCCGGGAATCGAGTCGGAAATACCGTCGGCTTATCGAGATCTCGAAACTATTTACAATCCGGAAAATGTTTTCACCCGGTTGAGCGAGGTTTACGAACTCGCAGCGGAAACCGGGCTTAGTCCGGAGGAGCTGGTAAGCTTTCGCCCTCACCGGCTTGCGTTGCATGAATTGATCGTGCGCGTTACCGCAGATATTGTAGTCCTGGAAGGGGAGCACGAGGAAGACCTCGGTATCAATTTTCGCTGCATTGCACACATTATATTCAACAAATACATCATCCCCAAACTGATACAAATCGAACATGATTTTGAATCCATGCGCCGCCGAATCGAGGATATGACTCTGCACCATCTCGAAATCGCGCTATCGCCACCGAAAACCGCATCAAAATTAAAGCCATCACTTTGGGCGCGCTTGCTGGGGTCCGGATCGAAACCATCGCCAGTCCCACCAAGCAGACAGGAACGCGAGTTCGAGTTAATCAACAACTACAAGCAGCTAGGCCTCGCCGCAGACGATGCGTTATCTGCGGCGGTCTACCGGAGTATGTATCGAGTGCTGGGTTCGATTGCAACCACACGCGGATTCCTGGGTAACGATCCACAGTATCTGAAAAACATTTGTGTCAGGCACGCCTGTAATTATCTTGGCAGTCAGAATATCGGTAACAAGGTCGGTGCCCTGGTAACCGAAGCCATCAGCGCCGAGGAATACCAGCGCATTGCCGATGCCGAAACACCGATATTGATCAGTCTCAAGGGTGCGTCGGCCGCCGGTAAGAGCTCACTGCGCCCGATGTTGAGCGAGATGATGAAGGAGCTTGGAATAGAGGATCACGGCTATGGCACGATCAGTCCGGATATCTGGCGGCGCATGCTACTCGATTACGATACCCTGGGCGGGAATTACAAGTACGCCGGACGATTTACCAGCCACGAAATCAACATCATCGACACCAAGCTCGATCATTACATTCGCGCCAAGGCCGATCATCGACACTCGATTCCACACCTGATGGTGGATCGGTTTCGTTTCGATAGTTTCGCCAGCGAAAAAATAGCTCGCGTGCTGCATAAAACCTATGTGCGCTACATCGACACCATGTACATGTATTTTATCGTAACCCCACCGGAGGCTACCGTTGAACGTGGCTGGGAACGCGGGCTGGTTCGAGGTCGCTATAAAGCCGTCGAAGACTTTCTAGGTCATTGCATCGAGGCGTACGCCGGCATGCCCAAGCTGCTGTTCAAATGGTTGGCCAATGACAAACCAAAGTATATTTTCGAGTTCCTCGACAATAGCGTTCCGATGGGGACCTATCCGAAGCTGATCGCGCGCGGCACCCAGGGTGAAATGCAGATATACCGGCTCGCTCCGTTAATTGATATTGATCGTTACCAGCGCATCAATGTACTTGCGACCCGTCCGCAGGATGTGGCCGCTGCGCCAGAGCAGTTGAAGGTCGATAAAAACATCGGTTTCTTACGGCAATGCATCGCCAAATTCAAGTTGATCGAGTTTGTCGATGAAAAAACCGATCGCAGTTTCCTGGTTATTCGCTCGGGCAGTTTCGAGGTTAGCGATGACCGTCTCTTCATTCAAAATCTTGCCGATGAAACCCTGCGAGAGACGATTCACCTGCTGGCGCCTCATTTGCTGCCGGGATAAGGCATGGGCTACACTTCACGCAAACCAGAGGCAACAACCATGAGTCAATCTACCCGAGGCAGCTGCCTGTGCCAGACGGTCAGTTACCAGTTTCACGGACCCGAGTACCTGTTCCAATACTGTCATTGCTCGCGTTGCCGCAAGTTCACCGGAAGTGCGCATGCGAGCAATATCCTCGTCGACCCAAAACAGTTCGAATGGCTCGGCGGCGAGGATATGATTGGACGTTTCGAATACCCTGAAGCAAAACACTTCGCTACCTGTTTCTGCAAGAATTGTGGTTCCTCGCTACCATGGCTTTCACAAACTGGCACCGCGGTCATTATTCCCGCCGGCACCCTCGATGGAGACCCGCAAATCAAACCGACGCAGAATATATTCTGGAAGGATCGCGCACCCTGGCGTGTAGCAGTGGATGCGCTGTCGCAATACGACGAACTGCAACCGAGCAAAGTTAGGAACTAGTATGCATGTTGGATACTTGCGCAGGTTCCGGCTAATCGCTCTGAGCTGGCTAGTCGTCGCAGCCCAACCTGTGCAGGCTGCGTACCCCGAGAACCCGTTGCTGATCGATGACTCGATTTATGTTTCGCAGCAGGGCATTTACAAGTTCGATCACAACCGTCGCGAACCGCTTTGGTCAAGCCTGATCGGCGTCGAAACATTCGAACCCGTGATCCACGAAACCCTGCTATTGGTCGGTAGCACCCAGGGCCTTTACGCACTTGAGCTCGACGGCGGAGGCGTCGTCTGGCATATCGAGAATCAACACACGCTGTTCACGCCGAGCGTTTCCGGACAGGCCTATGCCGGGAGTTTGCACGGTGAACTATACGCGATCGACCCCGGCCAGGGGCGCATCATCTGGCGCAGCCAGTTCCCGGGGTGGATTTATTCGCCGGCGGTTAACGAGCCTGGCACCAACCTCTGGACAGGCGGGCAAGCCCACAGGATTGTTGCGCTATCATCTACCGACGGCAGCCTGCAACACGAATTCCAGACCACCCAGGAACTGGTATTCAGCCCGATCAATATCGGCAATAACCGGGTGGCGGTAAACCTGTTCGATGGTAGTTCGCTGGTAATAAACACTGGAACTTTCAAAATTGACGCCGTACTCCAGGGCGATTCCCAACCGATCGATCTTTATCGTTATGAAAATACCGTTTATCGCAGCCACCGAGACGGAAGCCTTAGCGCGTTTGATGGACACGAGCTTGCTTTCAGCTGGCGCAAATCTCTTACCGAAATCGACTTGACCATGCATCCGGCACAAGCCGGATTTCTGCTGCTGAGCGATCGCGGCCGCAATTTTATCCTGTTCGACCTCACCCGGAACCGCATTGCCTGTCGCCTGCAAGCCGTCGGCCAGGGGCGGCTGCCCTTTCAGGTCGATTTCGACAAAATCGGGCTTTTTCAAAAAACAATGCAACCTCCCAGTTTGACGCTTGTCCAACCTCAGGCACAGTGCAAATAAACTTAGGGGAGACCAAATGAAAAAAATCAATGTAATATGCTTGGGCGTTCTCGTATTTTTAACCGGGAGCGTTAATGCAGCAGCACCTTTTGGTGGTGAAGAGGATGTCGGTTATGCCAAGAATTTATGGCGCACCATGGTTGATGCCGGTTACGCCGGAAAAGGAGGCTTGATGTCGAGGCCATACACAGGCCAACATCCGCATGGGGCAATTCTTGACACCATCGAAGGCAAGATAGCGGTAAACGGGAAACTGCATACCATTATCGTCAAGCGTAACTACGGTGGTGAGGGGGTCAGTGTGGCCACAGTCGCCAATGATCCGGCGAAGTATCTCAAAGCCGTCACCGTAATGCTCAAACGTCCGGGTTATGATCCTGAAACCAAAGACTGGTTTTGGGCAAAGTACAAGCCTGATGGAAGTCTCGACACCAACCCCAAAGGCATGATGCTCGCCGGAAAGATTGCAAAGGGCAAACCGAAAGGTTGCATCGCATGCCACACCGCGGCACCTGGCGGTGACATGATGTTCCTGCGCGACTAGCTCCAAATCCAACCCGATCGGCCCGGATAAGCACGACACCGTGCCTGTCCGGGATCCAGACCTGTCAAAACAAATCCTGCTGCGGGCGAGTAATCGAATCCATCGAAGCACCAATCGCGTTAAGAATAGTATCCGCGATCGGGGTCAATTGCCTGTCGACGATGTGTTCATAGTCGAGTTTCGCATTCTGACACTCCAGCGTCTGTGCCCCGGCAACGGTGATCACGTACTCGACCCAGCTTCGGTTGCGATAACGTGAAGGTTGTTGACGCTGTTTGAACTGAGCTTCCGCCTTGATCGCGGCCTGTGCATGCGGTGGAATATTTTTCTGGTACTCGGCGAGTTTCTTGTGCAGACGCTTACGATACACCAATTGTCGATCGAACTTTCCATCATGTAAATCCGCGATCGTTCGCCTGATGTAATCCGAATATTCTTCACCATCAAAAATCAACTGGTACAGGGCCTGCTGGAACTGTCGCGCGAGCTCGGTCCAGTCGGTGCGCACGGTTTCGAGGCCCTTGTAAATAATCCTGCGCCCGCCCTGCTCATCATCGATCAGTCCCGCATAGCGTTTCTTGCTACCCTGTTCCGAACCACGCGTGGTCGGCATGAAGAATTGCCGAAAATGGGTTTCGAACTCCATTTCGAGACAGGATTCGATGCCGTACTCCCGCTGCAGGTGATCGCGCCAGTAACGATTTATAATTTCGACCAGGCGCTTGCCGATTTTGCCGGCGACCTCATTTGTGTGCGGCCCGTGCAGGGAGACGAATACCGAATCGGTATCGCCATATATCACCTCGTATCCCTCGGCTTCGATAAGTTTAACGGTCTGGATAATCAGGTCATGTCCGCGTTTGGTGATCGAGCTGGTGAGGCGGGCATCATGCACTCGACAGCCCGTGGTTCCGAGTACCCCGTAAAACGAATTCATGATGATCTTTATCGCCTGCGATAGCGCGGCGTCACCATCGCGCTTTGCCTGGTCGCGCGCCGCCCACAGGTTCTCGATGATTTGCGGCAGAATGTGTTCGCGCTTGTGGAAGCTGGCGCCGTCGTAACCCGGAATAACATCCTGCGTTAGCGCCTGTTGCGCCGCGATCCGCGCGTATGGGTCGACGCGGAAGGTGCGAATAATGCTCGGGTACAGGCTCTTGTAATCGAGCACCACCACCGAATCCTGCAAGCCGGGTTTCGAATCCATGACGTAACCACCCGGCGCACTCAAACCTCCCTGGTAGTCACCGATATTCGGTGCGATATATCCTTTACGGTGCAATCTCGGCAGATACAGATTGTCAAACGCTGCGACCGATCCGCCCGAACGATCCATTTCCAGCCCGGTTAGCCTGGCCCGCTCGATCGAAAACTTGATCAGGTCGGCCTTTTCAAAGATTTCCCAAACCAGCTGACAGTCCTCCAGATTGTATGCCGCAAGGGTTTCTTTTTCCTGTTCAAACTGCCGCTTGATCTGTTTCGCCCTGTAGAGCGGGTCCGATTTTGCGGTGTCATGAATCAACTTGCCGCGACCCAGAAATTCGCGCGCGACCGCTTCCAGTGAAAAGCTCGCAAAATTGTAAGTAGCTGAGCGCAGCGTGTCGATACCGTCGAGCACTACCCGCCCTGGAATCAACACAAAATGATGATTTCCATGCGCCTGTGATTGTCGCCAGATCGGCAACGAGCCCCGTCGGCCGATTCTGAGCGGTATCCCCAGGGCCTGCGACTTCTTCTGCAATAAACGCAGATCAAAATTGACGACGTTCCAGCCGATCAAGAGGTCGGGATCTATTCGGGAAACCCATTCGATCCAGCGCAGCAACAGCTTGCGTTCATCAGCAAGGTATTCGATCGAGTCGCTATCCCGGCCTTCCCCGATCATCAACACCCGGCTGGTTTGCGATGCGACAAAGGCAATCGAAAACAACGCCTCGGTTTCGTAATCGGATTCGATATCAACCGACATGACTTCGAAATCAGGCGTAAAGTTACCCGGTTGTAGTCGGATGTTGTGCACGACTTGGTTGCTATAATCGGCGTCGATGTCGATTGACGCGGTGATAAAGCGTTCGCAAAGAAACCTTTCGGTAGGCCGGATATCCGCCTCGTAACAGGCAATACCGTTCTGTGCTAGTGTGTTGCGGGCGCGGTAGAGCTGTTGCTGAGCGTTAAAATAAACTGCGCTAGCCGTCTCACGGGAGAAAGTTTTTAGCTGCAGTGGCTTGACCGACACGCCCGGAATAGCTGCCAGCAAATCTTTGACGGTTGCCGCGTCCGACCGGCGCACGAAAAACAGCGCCTGCTGTTGATGAATCGAAACCGCCACCGGGCCCTGTGCGGTGGTCAGCCAGAAATCGAGCCGAATCCCGTCGTCGTCATCGACCCACTGGCGGGTCAACAGAAATCCGGGCGTCACTGCAGGCGCCCTGTTCCCACGATCACATCACCCACTTCCGCGGCAACACCTTCATCTAATAATAAATTGCGTTACGATCTACCTGAGTCACTTTCCCCGAGCAGTTCGCTTGCCCGCAACAGGGTCGCTTTACTGGGATTGCAACTGCTCCATCATTTTTTTCAATTTTTCCATTTGCTGCTGCATTTGATCACTTGTCTGCCCGCCGCCCTGCTGCATCTGCTCCATAATCTGGTTCATATCCGGCATATTTTCCATCATCTGTTGGTTTTGCTGGTTCGCCTGATTCATTTTTTCACGCATATCGACAACCGGCATACCGGCTGGTAACTTGTAGTGGTTGCCGGCAAATTTTTTGTTGGTATCAACCGCGAGCACCTCGGATTCCAGCCTCCCTTTGCTATCGACCATCCGCAGCGGCGCGCCACTCGACTCGATGGTATCGGCTAGCTGCAGGTCGGCCTGCTCACAAGCCGACAAGAAACCACTCATACCTCCCATCATGCTGCGTGAAAACTGCTGCATTTTACGCATCGAGTCAAAAATCGCGCGCACATTTTTATTTTTAAGTAGCTTCTTCGACCCGTATAAATAACCGCAACTTTCTCCATTTGCGAATACTTCAAATTTACGTGTCTGGTAACCGGCAATTTTCGGTCCGCCACCCTTATCATCCAGTCTTACATTGACCCTGGCACTGCTCTCTGCCTTGCCGGTCCCGCTAAATCCAGCCTTCATTACTTCATTACGCTGTGAATCGACATTGAAAAATTCGCTGCGCGCAAAATCGATGAGGACAAAACCAGGCATTTGTTTATCATCGATTCGAGCCATCCGGCCATCGCTGCTGAAGGTACTGGTGTCGCCATCACCATGCCTGAAAGTAATCTGTACATCGGCCAGAACACTGGTGGACACCACCAGCGAAAATAGGGTAAACAGGACTCTTTTCATGCTTATTCTCCGTGTTGTTGGTACACGCATTGACAGGCAGGTATTAGCATTTGGTAACAGAAAATGCCGCTGCACATGCTCAGACATCGTAGTTTGAGACCGCCTCAAGACTTTGCCCGAAAATAGACAGGTATCTATTTCAATTGAACGAACATTTTAAGTTGAAACCCCGAAGGAGTCTATACACGGGATTGCGTTTTTAGCGGTCGCTATTTTTTCAGGTGGACCAGCGGTGGAAATAGTTCGTACTCGCGCAGACTTTCGGCAAGTATCGCGATAAAGCTGTTTTTCAGTCGCGCTTCGGTAAACACGTTCTGGATGTCCATCACATCAAAGTAACGATGCGCCTGGTAGTTGGGATTCCACAGAATAAGCGGGCACTGCTGCTTGGAGTAGATCGCGGTACCCATGCCTTTGTGAATCGAACGTACCTCGATTTCACCGGAATTTTGATTTTCGTTCAGGTAGAGACAGGAATTAACTTCGACCTCAAAAATCTTTTCCAGCGCGGAGCGCGGATGAACCTCGCCTATGACGTGTACCATACGGGTAACATCGGCATCAGGCTCTACCAGGTTGAAAGGACCCTGGACATCATCACGCACAAATCTGTAACCCTCGTCCTGGTAAACAATTTTACCGATGGTCAAGACATTTTCGACAATGTTGGCCGCGTAGTACTTTGAAATATCGTGAAAAATGTTTTCCAAATGAGTCCCGGTTATCACAGGCGAGTTATTGCCTGCCCTTTTTAGCAAGTTGTTAATAGATTAGGAGTATAGGAGAACAGTGCAGTTTTAACCGCTAAAAAGTTGCGCCATTGGTCAGTGGGATCATACCGCTTAGGCGCGGTTTTTTTAATGGCTTTAATCTGGAATTGGACCGGCAGGGCGCAAGGTCCGTAATAAATCGCGCCCGGTTCGTTTTATACCTGAGCCCAGGTGCCGTTTTTGGAAAACCGGGATTTCAGGAAGTCCATCTGGTCGGCGAGGATATTCTTGTTGGCAAGGTAGAAAAATTCATATCGATTCGGTACGAATGGTATCGCGAGTAGTTCCATACCCGCTTCTTCCGGGGTGTGATTGGCCTTGCGATGGTTGCAGCGTTTGCAGGCGGTGACAACATTGGTCCAGCTATCGGTACCGCTACGCGATACCGGCAATATGTGGTCACGCGAGAGACGATCCACCGCAAACTCACCGCCGCAATACATGCACAGGAATTGATCGCGACGGAACAGGTAACTATTGACCAGCGGCGGTACGAAATCGCTCAGTTTGACGCTACCGTCGCTGGCGAGAATGCTGGGCAGTGACAACACCGATTGCCGACCGGAACGATTGACTCCACCCCGAATTTCAAACGCGTCCTCGCCCAGTGCCCAAACAACCTGTTCTTTAACCACCAGTGTTGCGGCTTGTTCACGCGTAATCCAGTCAATCGGCGTTCCGGCCTTGTTTAATCTCAAGATTTTCGCATTCCTCATATATCCATTATGCCTTACAAATCAGCGAGGTAAACACTTGTTTTAACTGAACACTGAAGATTGCACCGGTGAATCCCCTTTGGCGACGACAGATCAACAGGCTCAGTTTAATTTTCGAAACCAAAGTGTCCTGTTACTGTCTGCAGAAATTTGCTTCGCCCGGGAAAAAGCACGTGAAATTCAACAGCACCTGGGACTCGAACCCATGGATAATCCTTTCCTCGCCGCAACCGAGCAACTCATTTCACCCCGGGCGGCAGAGGTCGAACTGCGCAAACGGCTGCCCGAGTGGCAACAGCACTTTACCTCGGATGATCTCACCGAGTATTGCTGGCACGCGCCAACAGTAAGACTCTACATCGCCCGGCCAACACTGGCCACCGCTGATCCCGACGACCGGTATCCCGACTGGGTCATGGATGCGCTCGGCGGGATTCGAGAAACCATCGAACCGATGATCGGCGCCGCCGCCAAGATCATTGGTTGCACCGTCATCGATCTAATGATTGAAAAAGATATGCTTGCGAACGCAAAGCAGGAATTCGAGGTGCGCACCGATGGCGGAGTGGGCGGTAGCCGATGGCAGGCGCTGCTATGCGACTACCAGGCACCCATCAATTTCCGCTGGCCCGAGTACGTTACTACCGAACGTGGCCACGAGTGGTGGATACCCGGGATTGATTCCCGTTCACCTGGCAATCCCGACTAAGCAGATGGCGGGTTTTATCAAAATAAATTTGCCTAAGGCATAACCTGAGCGGGTACACTGGTTGCAACGATTATCATAAAAGGTGGGGCTATGAGTAAGACAGCAGAGTATCTTCAACGTTTCATGAACGGCGTTATCAAGCGCAACCCGGGGGAACTTGAATTCCACCAGGCCGTGTCCGAGGTCGCCGCTACCATATTCCCATACATCGCCGACAAACCGATCTATCACAAAATGCAAATACTGGAGCGCATGGCAGAGCCCGACCGGGTCGTCATGTTCCGCGTGCCATGGACCGATGACGAGGGCAATATCCGCAACCAACGCGGCTATCGGGTGCAATTCAATAATTCGATTGGTCCCTACAAGGGCGGGTTGCGGTTTCATCCTTCCGTCAATTTGAGCGTGCTCAAGTTTCTCGGATTTGAACAAACCTTCAAGAACAGTCTCACCGGCCTGCCCATGGGGGGTGGTAAGGGCGGTGCCGACTTCAACCCCAAGGGCAAGAGTGACAACGAGGTCATGCGATTCTGCCAGTCCTTCATGATCGAACTGCGACGCCACATCGGCGAGGATACCGACGTACCAGCGGGCGATATCGGCGTCGGCGCCCGTGAAATCGGCTACCTGTTCGGCCAGTACAAGCGAATCGAAAACCGCTTTGTCGGCGTGCTCACCGGCAAGGGCATGGAATTCGGCGGCAGTAAAATCCGCACCGAGGCTACCGGCTACGGTACCGTGTACTTCATGCAAAACATGCTCGAACGAGCCGGCAACAGCTTGGATGGCAAAACGGTAGCTGTATCAGGTTCCGGAAACGTGGCCAGCTACGCGGTGGAAAAAGTGAATCACCTCGGCGGCAAAGTGGTGACACTGTCGGATTCTTCAGGATTTGTCCACGACCCCGAGGGCATCAGCCCCGAAAAGCTGGCCTACCTGATTGATCTCAAACAGATACGGCGCGGGCGCATCAAAGAGTACGCCGGCGAGTACAGCTCGGCCACCTTCCATGAAGGTCGTCCCTGGAGCGTGCCCTGCGGCATCGCCCTGCCCTGTGCAACCCAGAACGAGATCAACGAGGAAGAGGCGAAGACCCTGCTCAACAATGGCTGCATCGGCGTCTCCGAAGGCGCCAATATGCCGACTGAGCTCGCCGCTATCGAAGCTTTCCAGGAGGCCGGAATTCTGTACGCCCCGAGCAAGGCGGCCAACGCCGGGGGCGTCGCGGTATCGGGTCTGGAAATGTCCCAGAACAGCGCGCGCATCGCCTGGAGCGAAGACGAACTGGAAAAACTGCTCGAAGACACGATGCGTAAAATTCATGACAGCTGTGTTGAATACGGAGAGACAAAGGGTCGCATCGACTATCTGGCGGGTGCCAATATTGCGGGCTTCGTCAAGGTCGCCGACGCGATGCTCTCATTTGGTCACACCTGATACCGAAACAGGCCTCGCAGGCTGCTCATAAAACCATCGATTTGGGGCGCTATTACCCGGGCGTCGGATTTATGAGATTATAGCCGTCTATGGAAACCTTCATTCAAGCGCTACCCAAGATCGAACTCCATCTTCATATCGAAGACAGCCTTGAGCCCGAACTGATGTTTGAGCTGGCACAGCGTAAACAGGTCGATATTCCCTTCGGTTCCGCCGCCGAAACCCGTGCTGCCTATGAGTTCAGCGACCTGCAGTCTTTTCTGGACATTTACTACCAGGGTGCCAATGTCCTGATAAAAGAGCAGGATTTTTTCGATCTATGCTGGGCGTATTTACTACGCTGTCAGCAGGACAAGGTGCTGCACCCCGAAATATTTTTCGACCCACAGACCCATACTGGTCGCGGCATTCCTTTTGGCGTTATCGTGAACGGCCTGCATCGCGCTCTGGAGCAGGCTCGATCCGAGCTCGGTATCAGCAGCCATCTGATCATGTGTTTTCTGCGCCATCTGGATGAAGACTCGGCATTTGCAACCCTACGCCAGGCTGAGGCACGGCGCGATAAAATCATCGGCGTCGGCCTGGATTCGGCCGAGGTCGGCAATCCATCGCAAAAGTTTCAACACGTGTTCGACACCATACAGCAACACCATATTGTAGATCTGTTACGCCAGGGGCATTGCGTCACGGTAAATTCAGATGACCCGGCCTATTTTGGCGGTTACATGACCGATAACTTTATTGCGCTCGCTAGCGCCATTCCCATGAGCCGGGATGAAATCGCGCGTTTCAGTTTTAACGCAATCGAAGCGAGCTTTGCCAGCACCGGGCGTAAGCAGCCGCTCGAGACGCGCCTGCATGAATATCTAAATACAGGACCGGCCCGAATACAAACAGGCGCAATCAACCATTTATGAAACGGGATACCTGATGAAACTGGTTCTGAAGCGGCTCTTGCTGATGATGTTATTGGTATCTCCGGTCCTGGCAGATTCAATTTCAACCATACAACTGCAAAATCGTCCAGCCGAGGAAGTGATGCCGATCATCAGGCCGATGCTGGGACCAGGAGATGCAATATCGGGCCGGGGATTCAAGCTTTTCCTGCGCTCCTCACCACAAACACTGGCACAGGTTAAGGAGTTGCTCGGTAATCTGGATGTGGCCGCAAGCGTGTTACAGATTTCCGTTTTCCAGGGCAACGACCGGGACCTCAAAGCACTGAGTATCAGTGGCTACCTGCAAATTCAAAAAGGCGATCCCCGTGTCAGCATCGGCAACAGCAACGCCCGCGTTGGCGTCGACGCAATCAGCACTCGGGGGCGCCTGCGGGACAACCCGATTCATCGGCTACGGGTCACCGAAGGCACGGAGGGTTATATCGAAACCGGCGAACAGATCCCCTATTTTTCCGGCATCAACTGGATTGCAGCGGATACAGCTATGGGCAGTATCGACTACAAGGATGTGACCACCGGCTTCTATGTGCTTGCGCGACTCCACGCCGACAAGGTCACACTGCAGGTCAGCCCTTTCAAACATTCACGGAGTAAAGCAAGCGCTGGTGTCATAAACACCCAGCGAACCAACACCACCATAACCGGTCAGCTGGGCATGTGGTTGCTGATCGGTGGCAACACCGAACATGTCCAGGGTTCGCAAGGCGGCATCGGTAGTTACAGTTCGACCAAAAGCAGGAATAATCAAAGCATCTGGATCAAGGCGGAGCTGGTTCAATAAGCCGCGAAACTTTAATAGAATATAGAGACCAGGCGCTGCCGGGTAACAACCCTGTTTGGCATTGTCAGCGTGTATCTATGACACCTGCGAGTTTTCCCAGATGTATTCAATGATCGGTCGGACAGGCATTTCGCCATCAACAACATCGGCATTGAAATATGATAGCGACGGTGATCCGGGTATTGCTTCGATTATGAATTTAGATAAATCCCCATTCGTACCCGAAGGCGAGGACTGTCCGGCCTGGAAGGTTTAACTGCGTTGATCGCTAGTCTTTGATTTCTTATCGGCCCTTACCCGAGTCCCGCGGCGCTGGCTGTAATCAAAATAAGTCGCAATCGCGAGTAGAATGAACCCGAGTGCCTCGGTGACCATGCTGTAGCTGACATACATGGTAAAAACGAGTATCCCGCTACCGATCAGCACCGCAGTTAAAGGTTTAGCCGAATGGTAACTGCGCATTCCGAGCCCGGTAGTCACGGTTGCGATAATCGCGAACATGATGATGTCACCGGCCCATATGTTTTCATTAAATGCCAGCGATACTCCAAGCAACGATGCCAGACTAACTAACGCAAGAGTGCCATAGCAGGTGATCGCGGCAAGAACCAGCGAGACAGTGCCCAACAGTCCGCGTCTTCGGATATCACTGGCGATCCAACGTTGGGTCCAAACTATTCAACCACTGAACTAGTGACGACGATTCCGGGGACAGTATACCGGTTACCAGCCAAAAGCCCGCGGTCTTTAACCAGGCATGCTTTCCCAAAAACTGCCATTAGTTGGATTCTATTTTGATCCAGTTGGCAAGCCCTTCATCGGTACGCTGGTACATGACTTCAACCTTGCGTCCGACCTCTATGTCATCGAAGCTTGCCTTGATACTGGTTTTATTGTTTTTCGACCGGTCGAGCCAGATTCGGGTCTTGGGCGAAACCTTGATCGTTTTACTGCCGCGATTGCTATCTACAACGAACGTGGCTGCGGCTTTATCGAAATCAAGGATGCTGCCGATATAGCTGTACTTGTCGGAGATCCCCGGGGACATTCCGATGGGGATGAACTGTTCGGTAGATTCCTGAGCCACAGCCATCGACAGTCCAAAAATTGAACCCATTAACAACGTTATTACAAGCAGGGTTCGGCATTGATTATTTCGCATTGGTTCTTCCTCCGTTACAGCCTTCGGCGATTATGAATCCGACAGATTGCCACGCGCTTTGTCGAGCGTTTCGATCGCCACACTAGCATACTGCACGCGTTCTTTTGATTTGCTTGCGGACATTGCCTGGCGGATCGATATCAACGCATCTTCCAGGCTGATCGCAGCCCCGGGATGCAGACCACCACCCTTCAAGACATCAATGGCATCGTTGACTTCGGAAAGCGCACGCTCGAGCATGGCATCGCCCGGTTTGTTCGATTTGGAGTCTGATTTTATTACTCTATCCAACAAATCTTTACTGCTTCGAATGTTCTCGAGTGCGTTAATCACTCGTAAAAATGCAGCGACGGCGACGATCTGCGTAGCATCCAGATTGATGGCGCTGCCGGTTGCATTGATTAACAATTGGCCTGCAGGTGAATTCGTAAACGCGTCTCCATTGTAAAAAGCGACCGACCCTTCAACTGTCTCGACCGAATTATTGTGAAAAAACGGGCCGGTATCAGCCGCCTCGACCAGCGGAGGCGTATTAAATTCGCCATTTCCCGGGTTTCCAAACCCGTCATCCAGCGGCACCTTTTCCAAGGTAAGTCTTGCGGGCTGATCAGGTAGATTTTCTACTCCGGTGTCGAAGTTGAGATTACCGGCTCCGGCACCGAAAATCGCGGGGTTGCCGTTAGCCCCGGCATTGAAATGGCAGGCATCGCACTTCCCCAGGGCATTGTCGCGGAAGATTTCCTGTCCCCTCGCCGCGATAACACCTTTCAATGCCAACGGCAACGACAGTTCCGCTTGCCGCCCAAGCGATAACTGGAAAGCCTCCATTGCATCGAGCTCTTGATTCGTGGGCAGGCGAAAATCCACGCCGGCAATACGGTTGGTGGTTTTGGTAAAATGCTGGATTACGGCACCGGTAGCAAACGATCTCAATGATCCGTCGCCGGGTGCGCCGTCCCCGGACCAACCCGTTTGCGGCCCGTTACGACTATCAATCGATGTCTTCATTGCCAGGGTATGCGGCACGCCACGCATATTAAAATTGTTTTCCAGGTCTCCGAAACCATCCTGGTTTTCCAGAATCAACCCAAATCCACGCATTAACACTGGTTTCTCGAAGTTGGCGCCGAGTTCCGGTACGGTTTCGGCAACGAAAAGAGGATCATCGTCGGCAAGCGTCGCTATAAACGATGGCGTTAAGCCAAAATTATCCGTAGGCCGGTGGCAGGTTCCGCAGGTACGTCCGTTGCCATCGAATGTTTCGTTGAAAAAAACCTGCTCACCTAGCTCAACCAGCGTGGGGGGTGGCGCAGTGGGTGATTTACATGCTGCGATCATCGAAATAGTAATCCCGAGCATGATAGCGATGGTGGCGTTTAAACGTCCGCTATGAAGCTTGCTGAATGTCCCGATCATCTTCCTGTACCCCTTCCTAAGTACTAAGCAGCGAGAGGATAAGACTCCCATTTTTCAAAGTCCATCAGTTTTTCCACAATGCCGGGGCTTTTGAGAAAGAGTTCGCCAAATTAGCGCCTGGTTTTCATGTAAGCCCACCGGGTTTCCTGCGCATTCAAAGGTAATGCAATAACACTAGTGTCCGCTAAAACCGTTGATGTACTATCCTGACTTATTCGTAATGCATTATTAAGAATAACTCTAAATGCCGGTCATCGACTTGAACTGTCATGCGCATATATAGCACGCTTTTCGATTGAACTCAGATTTGTAATATAACGCAGTCTGTCCCCAAATGGTATCGGCATCGAAATTCCAGAAGATTACCAATGTTCGAGGTCACACCTACGATACGCATCCGCCGGTCACCGTTTTTTGAGGCTACAGTTGCAGATGGGGTGACCGGTTTTATGACCTATAACCAAATGCTGATGCCGGTTGGATATGGCGATCCGGCGGCAGAATACTGGCGCTTGATAAATAGCGTTGCCCAGTGGGATGTCGCGGTGGAACGCCAGGTTCAATTTTCCGGTCCGGACGCTGGCAGGCTTGCCCAGATACTAACGCCGCGAGACCTTTCGAACTGTGTTGAAAATCAGGGCAAATATATTGCGCTGTGCAATCACCGCGGCACAATTATTAATGACCCGATACTATTGAAACTGGAGGAAGACCGTTACTGGCTCTCCATTGCGGATTCCAATATCCTGTTTTGGTCGCGTGCAATTGCAGCAGAGCGAGGTTTGAACGTCGAAATCATTGAACCAGACGTTTCTCCACTCGCAGTGCAAGGCCCGAAAGCCGAAGCGGAGATAGCTGCAATCTTTGGCGACTGGATTCGTGATCTCAAATTCTTCTGGTTCCGAAAAACAGAAATCGAAGGTATTCCGCTGATGCTGGCCCGTTCCGGCTGGTCAAAACAGGGGGGATTCGAGCTTTACCTGAGGGATGCCTCAAAGGGTAGCGCATTATGGGACATCGTTCGCGAAGCCGGGCAAGCTTTCGATATCGACCCGGGCAACCCTAACTTGTGTGAGCGCATCGAAGGTGGATTATTATCATGGGATTTTGATACCGATGACGATACCAACCCGTTTGAGGTTAGACTGGGTAACTATATCGACTTGAATGTCGATGATGATGTTATTGGCGTAACAGCGTTGCGTGAGATAAAGTCCAATGGCCCAAAACGACATCAGCTGGGGTTGATTCTTGAAGGAAGTGAACCTGCAGAACCTCATTTATCCTGGTGTGACATTTTTGATGACGGAGGGAAAATTGGCGATATGACCAATGGCGTCTGGTCTTATCGAATGAAAAGCAACATTGGCTTTGCACTGGTATCACAGGACATGAAATCAGGTGACGGGGTTCAAATACACAAGGGTGCGCAGATTATTTCGGGAACTTTGTGCGATTTACCGTCCCTTTAATACAAATGCCGCCTCGGTTTTGGGGGTCAGGTCTTTGATCTATGGTTTTGGGGGTCAGGTCTTTGATCTATGAAAAATATACTGATTAACTTGCTGTCTAATAATTACGAAATTTCTTCGAGCAACAAAATGGTGAATATACCCTGGAGGAAATTGGTGATTATTTTGGGATTCATTATTCAGCCGTCAGGAGGTCAAAATCAAAGACCTGA
>CAZAVY010000037.1:0-30174 GCA_964488685.1 uncultured Gammaproteobacteria bacterium | reverse complement strand
CCGAACAGGCGATCCGTTATCCCACCGACCTCAACCTGCTGAATGAGGCACGCGAGTTCAGCGAACAAATCATCGACCTGCTTTACGCCCAATCGACATTGACGAAGAAGCCACGCACCTATCGCCAGCAGGCACGTAAAGCGTACCTGTCGATTGTCAAACAGAGGCGACCGGGAGGAAAGGTGCTGCGCCGAGGAATCAAGCAACAGCTCCAGTATCTGCGCCGCAACCTGGGTCATATCGAGACATTGCTGGCGGATTGGCCGCAGGGAACGCGATTACCGCTACCGAACTGGCTACTGCGCCGGTACTGGGTGATCCAGCATCTCTATGCGCAGCAGTGGGAGATGCATTGCAACAAGAGTCGTCGTTGTGATGATCGTATTGTCAGCATCAGCCAACCCTATGTGCGCCCGATCGTGCGTGGCAAGGTTAATAAGCGAGTCGAATTTGGAGCAAAGCTCAGTGTCAGTTTGACCGAGTCGGGATTGGCGCGGGTGGACCACCTGCGCTGGGATGCGTTTCATGAAGGGCTTGATTTGCAAAGCCAGGTCGAGGCATATCGGGAACGCATGGGTTACTATCCGGAATCGGTACTGGGCGATCCGATCTATGGCACGCGGGATAATCGGCGCGAACTCAAGCGGCTTGGCATTCGCTTTGCGGGGAAACCGCTGGGACGGCCGCGGCAAGTCACCGAAGCGAACCGGGAGGAGTTGAAACGACTGAAAATCCAGCGCCGGGAAGAGTATTTGCAACGCATTCCAATCGAGGGCAAGTTTGGACAGGGTAAGAACGGGTATCGGCTCAATTATATCCGGGCGAAGCGGGCAGACACGTCCAGTGCCTGGATCAACAGCATCTTCCTGGTGATGAATCTACTGATTCTGTTGAAGGTATTTTTTGCACCCTGGATAAAGGAAGTGCGTCAGCCTCCGGTACGGATCTGGGCTAGCGTAGGGGAATTGCTCAGATATCGATTCGCAGGTTTGTACTTCAGAATGACTGGCGTGGCTTGAGATGAAAATGCTGTGCTAACCTGGATTCCAAGTTTTTGAGGAAACTCTAGTTAAATCGACAATATCCCTGTGACAAAAACCACCAACCACGGCGATCGCCACGCGCTGGGTATTGCCTTTATGCTCATGGGCATCGCCTCGTTTTCGGTGATGGATGCGACCATCCAATGGTTGACTGCAGACTACCCGGTAGCCCAGGTGGTCACGCTCAGGAGTTGGTTCGGATTGCCGTTGCTGTGTATTTTTGCCCTTTACGGGGGAGGATTGAAGACGCTTAAAACCAGACGACCACGGGTTCATGCGGGACGCTACCTGTTGGTACTGGTACTTAGTTTCAGTTTTTTCTGGGCGCTGTCACAGATGAAACTGGTAGATGCAATTGCAATTACCTTCGCTGCGCCGGTATTCATCACCGCGCTATCGGTACCGCTGTTGTAAGGAACTGGTCGGCCTGCATCGCTGGATGGCTATCAGCCTCGGGTTTTTCGGTGTACTGGTTATGCTGCGACTTGGTGATTTGGGCGTCAGATAATCGGCGCTATGTTTCAAATTATCTCTGCTATGCTCAATAGCATGAACCAAAGCGCCGAGCTCAACCTGGAAAAACCCGTCACCCTCGAGCAATTGATTGGCAAGGGGCAGGATCTGCCCAGTCTGCCGGAAATATACCTGCGTGTTTCGGAGCAAATCGAAGACGAAACCAGCAGCGTTCAGCAAATTGGCACGACCGTGCAGAATGACCCTGCAATCACCACTCGCGTATTGAAGATGGTTAACAGCGCATATTATGGAATGCCTAACCAGGTGGCTTCTATCGTCCAGGCGGTATCTTTGCTGGGTCGCGAAAGACTCAAACATATACTGATCGGTTCGGTATTAAGAGGTGTTTTCAGCGGCCAGGATAACCCCGCATTTTCCATGCAGGAATTCTGGCAACACAGCATCAAGACCGCGATCATCGCGCGCCAGATGGCCAGGCAAATCAGCGCGATCGACGAGCCGGAATCGATGTTTACCGCCGGGTTGCTGCACGACATTGGTAAGCTGTTGATGATAAACAAGTTTCCCGAGCGCATGCTGGTGGCAG
Organism: uncultured Gammaproteobacteria bacterium; assembly: GCA_964488685.1. GTDB lineage: Bacteria > Pseudomonadota > Gammaproteobacteria. The sequence continues at coordinate 28,068 of CAZAVY010000037.1, read as the reverse complement.
AAGAATACATGATTCAGAAACGAGTCGATGTGTTAAGTGCTGAGCTGTCGCAAATTGGTGTGACCCATACCGCAGTGGCTGAAGCGCTGATGGAGCATTGGGGGCTACCGCAATTACTGATCGATTGCGCGCGTAGTCATCACGAAGCAGTCCACGACGGCCCGAATCGTTACGCTACCCACCTGATCTACCTGGCGAATAACCTGAGTCTGTATGTACCGCCGCTGGACGACTCGGAAACCCAGGATATTCTCGATGATATCCCAAATTGGAACATCGGTTACGCCTCGCTCGAAATGATTGCCAGTGCTTGCCAGCATGCCGACGAGATGGTGTTTGAAGTCATGGAATCACTCGGAATGGTTGCCCTCGAGATCGGCAGCGATTAGCCGGTAAATATTTCTGGACTCCTATTGCGACCGCCACTTTAACCGGATTGTTTTACGCGACCGATCTCGGATAACCCGATACCGCCCAAAACCAGCATTAACGATACTGCATGGTGTATATCAAACGCTTCCTGCAACAATATTACGGCCATTATCGACGCGAAAACCGGTACCAGGTTAACAAATACCCCCGCTCTCCCCGGGCCGATCAGTGCGACGCTCTGGATAAAAAAGATCTGTGCTATCAGCGAAGGTAATACCGTTACCAGTAGAGCGATTATCCAGCCCTTTGTCGATGGCATAATCCAGCCTTGCCGGTAAGTCTCGATCGCAACCAGGGGAAACGATGCTATCCAGGCCACCAGTGCCATGACGGTGAACAAACCGAGTGCACTCACCTTGGGCCTGCGACTCAAACCCACTGAATAGGCAGCATAGAAAAAGCAGGCGATCAGCATCAAGATATCGCCGCGATTGAACGATAATTGTTCCAGGCCGTCCAGGTTACCGCCCGTGGCAACAATAACAACCCCGAGCAAGGTGAGCGCCACGCCCAGTCCTTGCAGCGCGCTGATTCGTTGATGCAAAATGAGCCAGCTGCCCAGCACAACGAAGATTGGGATCGAGCCCTGCAGGATTCCAATATTGATTGCCGTAGTATGGTGTCCGGCAACGTAGAAAAGGGCATTGAAGGCGGTAAATCCGCAGCTACCCATCAGGCAAAGAAAAGGCAGATGGCGACGCAGTACAGGCCAGTCCCTGATCAGTTGCTTACGGCAAAAGACTATCAGCAAAATCACGACACCGAACCAGCGAAAGGTGACCAGCTGCATCGGTGAGATCTCGCCCACAGCAAGTTTGCTGAAAATTGCGTTAAGTCCCCAGCACCAGGTGGTGAATGTCAGCAGCAGATATGCACGTAAATGATATCCGTCGGTCATACCTTGCGCGTCCTGCCGCCAATAGGCAATTCGCGGTATAAGGTTTTACGGCCGTCGAAAAACTTGAACATGATCGGCAGTAAAGTGCTGAAACCGGGCACAGGGTTGTCGATATTGTTTGCGCTTACTGAATGCGGGTTACTGGAAACGGTAGTGCTCCTTTCAGGCAACAACGCAGCCGGCGGAGCCTGCACCGACAATGACATAGTCAAATTCGAGTTCCACGGTGTAACCAGCAGGAAAATTGAGCGTGAATTATAGGCGATGCGACCCCCGGGTAAAGTATATTAACCCGGAGACAATGTATTTCGTCTCCGGATTAATAACTTCAGGTTTCCCCCAGGCATTGCTTGATGCATAATTTGCGGTCTAATCCAAGTGGAGCCGGTTTTGAGATTTAGTGTCGAAGATTTTCGCGCCTGGGAAAATAAAAGGGTAACCCTGGTCGGTATGTCCGGGGTAGGAAAGTCGTATTTGTCGGCGAAGTTGCGGGGCAATAACTGGTTCCACTACTCGGGTGACTATCGGATAGGTACGCGTTATCTCGATGAACATATCATCGATATGATCAAGCACCAGGCAATGAAGGTTCCTTTTTTAAAAGAGTTGCTGCGTAAAGACTGGATTTACATCACCAACAATATCCGGGTTAACGACCTCGGGCCGGTTTTAAGTTTCATCGGCAAACTGGGTAATCCCGAGCTGGGAGGTGTTGAACTCGGCGAATTCATCGAGCGCCAGGCGATTTATCGTCAAGCGGAGGTCGATGCGATGCACGATATCCCGCATTTTATCGAGAAAGCACAGGAAATTTACGGTTATCCTCATTTCGTCAATGATGTTGGTGGCAGTCTGTGTGAACTGGATGAGCCTGAAGTCATGGATATTCTGGTTGAAAACACCCTGATACTCTATATCCAGGTAACTGACGCTGCGCAGGAACGGATCTTGATTGAACGGGCCGTCTCTGACCCCAAACCACTTTACTTTAGACCTGAATTTCTGGAGCAGCAGCTGCAGGCTTATTTTGAGGAGACCGGCCTGGAATATGCCGCGCAGATAGATCCGGACGAGTTTGCCCGCTGGATTTTCCCGCGTTTGTTTCATTCACGCCTGCCGCGTTATTCTGAAATTGCGAAACTGGGTTATACGGTTACCTCCGAGGAGATCGAACGCGTGCAGAACGATATCGACTTTGTCGAAATGCTGGAAATGGCGATCGACAGACAACAGGGAGACAGCGAGTAATGCCATTGATTGCGCATAATGATTTACCCGCCTTTGCCCGGTTACGGCAGGAAGGTTTGCAGGTTTTAACGCCGCAAAATGCCAATCAGCAGGATATACGTGAATTACATATCGGCCTGCTCAACATGATGCCCGATGCTGCGCTAGCTGCTACCGAACGACAGTTTTTGCGATTGATCGGTGACAGCAATCCGATTGCCCAGTTTTTTATGCATCCGTTTACGCTGGATGCATTACCACGCGATAAATCGGCGCGTCAACATGTTGATAACTATTACGAGACATTTGCGCAGATAAAACAACAGGGCCTGGATGCCCTGATAATTACCGGGGCCAATGTGATTGGCGCAGATCTATCAAAGGAAGTTTTCTGGGAGCAATTGATCGAAGTTGCCGATTGGGCGCATGAAAATGTGACTTCCACGTTGTGTTCCTGCCTCGCGACCCATGCGGTGCTTGACTTTCGTTATGGCCAAAAGCGCCAACAACAACAACGTAAAAAATGGGGCGTATATCGTCACCGGGTCGTCGCTGTTTCGCATCCGCTGGTCAACGATATCAACTCCGAGTTCGATGTACCGCATTCGCGTTGGAACAGCATATTTCGCGAGCAATTTGAAATCGCCGGATTGAAGATTCTGGTAACCGGCGATGATGGCTGTGTCCATCTCGCGACCAGCCCGGATGGCTTTCGCACCATATTTTTCCAGGGTCATCCCGAATACGATACAGTCTCGTTGTTGAAGGAATACAAGCGCGACGTCAACCTGTACATCGCTGGGGAATTAGATCAATACGCGACGATGCCGGATAATTATCTGAAGGGTTTCGATGTCGCTGTTTTCAATGAATACCAGCGGCGTGTCGATAAGTGCCTGGCCGGAAAATCGCCAATACCCGAGTTTCCGGATTACCTGGTATTGGGGAACCTGAAGAATACCTGGCAAGATACGGCGAGCGCCGTAATTGGCACCTGGCTCGGTCTGATATATCTGCTAACCAATGTTGATCGCAGCAAACCGTTTATGGACGGAATCGATAGAAACAATCCTCTTGGCTTGTAATCGAAACCGTCGAAAAACTAGTAAGATCCCCAGGAAGCCTGTTTTTTCCAGCGAATCCGAGTCACCAGGATGCCAACGATGAATGCGACCAGTGAAACCGCGCCACCACGCACAAACCAGTCGAGTTGAGTACTGTCGCTGAGCTCGGCATTGGTGTTGCTGAGTTGCGCTTTTTCCTCGTGTAACTGATCCACTACGATCTGCAGATTTTTATTTTGTTCAAGTATATTGAGCGTATCCCGGGTCGCGGTTCGAACTTCGGAAAGTTCCTGTTCCGAGGCACGCAATGTGGATTTCAGGGCTGCGTTATCGGTTGCTTCCCGGCTTAGCGTTTGCTTGATTGCAGAGATTTCAGAAGCCTGTCGTTCCACGACCGACTGTTGTTGTTCGAAACGAGCCTTCAATTCCTGGAGGCTTTGCTTCGCGGCCGGGGTATCCATCAGAAAACGGGATAAAACATAACCGGTCTTGCCGGCATCGGTCTCGACCAGAGAATAATTGGATCCGAGATCCTCCTCCAGCACCGTTACCGCCTGGCCGCTACGAAGCATGCGTACGATACTGTTTGAGGTGCTGGTGCCACTGCGCATCGTCACCTCGAATTCGTCGGTAATGTATTTGACCTCAGCTGCCTGCAATGGGCTTGCGGCGCAAATAGATCCAAGCAGTAGTAGCGCATTACGAGTCATGAAAAGTTTCATCTTAAAACCATAAAAAATCAACCGTATAGCTATTTCCGTTTAATCCCATCGATGGCATACACCCTCGAAGATTGAGCCTGTCTCCTGGTAGATGAAACGGGTCATTTTTTCGCTGGCTGACATTATTATCAGGCCTGCCGTGAGTTGCAACCGTAATCACGCTATTCGCTAGTCGAGGGCTCGGATTCCAACGGGGTATCTTCAATAACCTCGACTTCTACGTAAGGCGTGATCAGGATCAGCATCGCGAACTCCGGATTGTCGAGATAGTGCAGGACTTTACTGCGCATACGACGATGTTCCTTGAGACTGTGATTATTTAAAATATGTGTGTCGGCGGAGTAGGATGCCAGTAAACGCTCCTGCGCAGAGCTATTCAATGCCTGGTCGATCGGTTTGCGAGGGCGCCGCAAGACCAGGTCGGTATAGGTATGCAGGTAACGCGAGAGTGCGATGGTGATTTTTCCTTCGAGTTCATAAAGTCCCCGGTGTCGCCCGGCACTTTGCCGCTCCAGAAGCTGAAGTTCCAGCGATTCCAGGGTTTGCTCATCAAACTCGAATGTAGTGCCTTCGGCTGCTTCGTTGCTCATGCTTTGCGGGATGCTTTCAAGGTATTCAATCTGACTGTCAATCGATGTGTATTCATTGCCATAGATACGCCCACCCTTGATCCAGACCGGCAAGGCTTGCTCTTTATCCAGCCCGGGCTGACGCCAGGCGACATGCAACAACAATTCATAGCGCGGGGAGTTGACCAGCCTGCTGACGACGTCGATTAGGCGGAGCTTGTCCGCCGGCAGAATTTCATAACCGAGTTCAGCCGCCGCCGCTACACTGCTGGCGGAGGAAAGATCCAGAATCTCTTTACCTTTTCCGGGTGAGCTAACCGGCAACACGTATTCCCTGCTCCTTGGCGCTTTGCTATTCTTGAAAATGACCACTTCGATATCGTAGCGCGGAACAGGTCCGGTTTCTGTTTCTGATTGCGCCAGGCCGAATCCGGGTAAAATGCCGGCAAGCATCAGAAATGTGAAAGATTGGCGCTTCATTTTTATTCTTCAGTCAGTTTCTTCAGCAGGGTTTCGACCTGTTTGAATCTGGATTCAAGTTCAACATTTTGACAGGTAATACGCAAGGTTTGTTTACCGTCGAAACGGTATTGCTGAGGCTCGGATTGTATCAGTTCGATGATCTTGAGCGGGTTGATATTGGGGTCAGGATTAAAAACAATCTTACCGCTGTGCTCACCCACGTCAATTTTTTCGACCCCCAGTGCTACGGTTTGCAATTTGATTCGGGTGATTCTGAACAGCTGTCTAAGGGGCTCAGGTAGCAGGCCGAAACGATCGATCAGTTCTATTTGTATCTCCCGCAGGCTATTGTTGTCGGTCGCGGAAGCGATTCTTTTGTATTCGATCAGGCGTCGGTGTACATCCGCAATGTAAGTTTCAGGAATCAAAGCCGGGATGTGAAAATCGACTTCCGAAGCTCGCATGATCGGTTGATCGAAATCGATAGGTAAATCAGATTTAAGTGACTGCACCGCTCGTTCCAGCAGTTCTGTGTATAGCGTAAATCCGATTTCGGTGATCTGCCCGCTTTGTTCGTCACCCAGAATTTCCCCGGCTCCCCGAATCTCCAGATCGTGAGTCGCGAGCGTGAAACCGACGCCCAGTTCTTCGAGCGATTCAATCGCCAATAGACGTTTACGTGCATCGCTGGTCATGGAACGTTCCGGCGGTACTATCAGGTAGGCGTAGGCACGGTGGTGTGAGCGGCCCACACGACCGCGAATCTGATGTAGCTGGGCGAGGCCCAGTTTGTCGGCGCGATTAATGAAGATTGTGTTGGCGCCGGGAACGTCGATGCCGCTTTCGATAATAGTGGTACAAACCAGTAAATTACAGCGATGGTGGTAGAAATCCAGCATTACCGCTTCGAGTTCTTTCTCTTTCAAGCGTCCGTGGACGATACCGATCCGCGCTTCGGGCAGTAGTTGTTGTAATTCCTGTGCGGTTTTCTCGATGGTTTTGATTTCGTTGTGCAGAAAGTAAATCTGCCCCCCGCGTTTAAGTTCGCGTTGGCAGCCTTCGACGATAGTGTCCGGGTTCCAGCGCGATACAAATGTCTTGATCGCATGTCGTTGCAGGGGAGGGGTTGCAATTATTGACAGATCCCGCATTCCGGCCAGGGACATGCTCAGGGTTCTTGGTATCGGCGTGGCAGTCATGGTAAGCAGGTCGACACAGGCTCGTAGCGCTTTCAACCTTTCCTTTTGCCGAACTCCGAATCGATGCTCTTCATCGATGATAACCAGCCCCAGGTTATGATATTTGATCGAGTCGGACAGGAGCTTGTGGGTGCCGATCACGATATCGATTTTTCCGTTTTGTATTTGCGTCAGAATACGATCGAGGTTCTTGTTGGCGGTAAATCGTGTCAGGCTCGCAATCTGAATGGGCCAGTCGGCAAAGCGATCGAGAAAATTTTGGTAGTGCTGCTGAGCGAGCAGGGTTGTCGGTACCAGTACCGCTACCTGGGAACCTGAATTTGCTGCAACAAATGCCGCACGCATGCAGACTTCAGTTTTTCCGAAACCGACATCACCGCAGACAATACGATCCATCGGCTGTTGTGCCTGCATGTCATCGATTACTGATTCGATCGATATCATCTGATCGGGCGTTTCCTCGAATGGAAAATCACTCGCAAATTGCTGATATTCATCAATTGCGATCTGGTGTGCAAAGCCTTGCATAGCCTCACGTCTGGCTTGAATATCGAGTAACTCGACCGCGACATCGTGTATTTTTTGCTGTGCTTTCTTGCGCGTACGTTGCCATTGGTCGCTTCCGAGGCGATGCAGCGGCGCGTTGTCGTCGCTGGCGCCGGTATATCGATTGATCAAATGCAGCGAAGACACGGGTACGTATAACTTGTCCTGGTTGGCATACTCGATACAGAGAAATTCCGTCGCAATCCCTGAAACAGTCAATGTTTTCAGTCCCCGGTAGCGGCCGACACCGTGGTCTTCGTGAACCACGGGCGCTCCCTGCTGCAAATCTTCAAGGCTTTGAATAGTCGATTCGGCATCCCGGGTTTTGCGGTACTTGCGCCGTCGACGCTGTACAGCGCGCTCACCGAATAACTGGTTCTCAGCAATCACTGCAATACCCTGGCTGGCCAGAGTCATGCCGTTGTCCAGTGCCGATGCAATCAGGTAGTAACGGTTGTCGTCGCGATCGAGGAACTCGTTCCAGTTATCGACCTGAGTCGGCTGAATCGCATAATGGCGCAGCATTTCGTTCAAATATTCCCGGCGTCCGGCGGATTCGGCGCTAAACAGGATTTTTTTAAATGCTGGTTTCCGGATGAACTTTTTGAGTGCTGCGGCGGGTTGTTCGACCTTTGCCTGCAGCGTTAGCTGCGGTATCGACTGGCTGTCGCAATTGATGTTAGCGTGATCAGTGTAATCAAGTTTGAAGGCCGAAAAATACAGGCATGAAAATGCCTCCAGATTAGCCCGGAGAGTCTCGTTGTCGAGAAACAACTCGTCAGGAGCGAGCAACGGCCATTCAAGATTATATCGACGTGATTGGTAGCGATCGGCCACTTGTCCAACGAAGCTTGCCGCCTGTGTCAGGGCGGCGTCATCGATAAGTATGCGACAATTCCGTGGCAGGTAATCAAACAGGCTCACCAGTCGGTCGAAAAACAGTGGCAGGTAGTATTCGACTCCCGGTGACGAAATTCCCTCCGAAATATCCACGTATACAGGGCAGGTATTCGGGTCGATTTCGAATTTTTCCCGAAATTTGAGTCTGAAACGCTTGATGCCAGACTCATCCAATGGATATTCCTGCGCCGGCAACAGATTGATTTCATCGATTTTCTCGATTGAACGCTGACTTTCGGCATCAAAACTTCGGATCGACTCGACCTCATCATCGAAGAAATCGATTCTAAATGGCCGCGAACTACCCATCGGAAACAGATCGAGGATCGAGCCACGCGCACAAAATTCACCATGTTCTTCGACCTGTGAAACAGCGCGATATCCATAGCGGCTCAACTCTTCACGTAGTGCGACCGATGCGACCCGATCCCCGGGTTTCAGGTTCAGCGAGCGTTGATGGATAAACTCAGGGGGTGCAATTTTTTGCAGCAGGGTGCTGACAGGCAGGATTAATATACCCGAATCGGCAGTCGGTATCGATGCCAGACAGCGAATTCTCTCAGAGACGATATCCTGGTGTGGCGAAAACTGATCGTATGGTAGTGTTTCCAAATCCGGAAATCGATAGATTCTGGGTCGCTCGGAGCTGAAAAAACGAATTTCATGTTCCAGCTGTTCGGCATCGGTCATATCGCAGCATACGATTACCGATAAACCCCGGTGCAAGGCTACCTGTTCGCTTAGCAGTAAGCTGCGACTGCTACCATAGAGTTGGCCTACATGAATCGACTGCGCTGTTGTCGGCGCTGGGGTTGCGAGAAATTGTGGGGGCATTTCTGCCTGTCGGCGACTATTCCTGGATTGGTTTTACGATGCTAAGGCCGAGAATTTCCCAGTTTTGCATGCCGCCGCGATACCACTTGATTTTATGGGCTGGATAACCGAAGCCGAGCAGATTTTTGATATTATTGGGTGATTGTCCACACCACATTCCATTGCAAAACATGACCAGGGTCCTTGCTTCCCTGAAATCCCAGAGGCCTTCCAGGTTTTTGGCGTTAAATCGCTCTTCCATAATCTCACCGATAGAAATTGGATCGGCACCCTTGGCAGGATTGAGGCTGGTCCAGGGAATATTGATCGCGCCGGGTATCGTGCCTTTGGCGACCCAGGCCGGGGTGCGTGAATCGATTACGACAATGCTATCGTCGCCTTCGCTCTTGCGCTTGAGATAGTCCAGCATTTCCAGTTCCGCGATGGATTCGACTCCGGGTGCGAGTTTGGAGGGCTGAATGCAAAATGGAGGGCACTTGCGCGAAGTCCTGGCAAAGGCCGGGTTGACGGTATTTTTCTGATTCTGATTACGCATGATTTTGACTTCATTTTCACCGTGGGTAACGGTTACGCTTTCTATTCCAGGGGCGATGTTAACCTCGACCGCTTGCAGCTTCAGGCTTGTGATGCCAAGTGCGAGTGAAGTTAAAATTATCAGAAATTTGTTGGTATGCATTCTCAGCAACTCCGGTTATACCCGTTGCGTCTGGTTACAATTACGTGGTTGACCAGGTCGGGTAGCAAGCAGCAGTTCTATTTCGGCATTACTATCGTGTTCAGATCGATGGTATGCAATACCAGTTGAAATTCGAAATAAACCCTGAACGATCCGTAGGCCCATTCGCTTATTGGAGGCTCGCCAACCGGGCCGAAACGCTGATCTGGTTCGCCGAATTCACTGAGCACATCGTCCATATTGATGCCGCGTTTCGGCATCACCTGCTTGCCGTTTACGGCGACATTACCAGGAATAGTCAGTAGGTCGCCAGCACTCGCCGGTTGCAGCAAAAAACAGCTTCCCAAGAGTAGCAAATAAAGTCTCGTGCGCATGAGATTAGTCTCCCTATTTCGATGTATCTAACTATAGCATGCCTTTGTTTACTGACAAGCGTGAAGCATGTCGCTTCGAAGCGGTGGTGGGAGGCTCGCATTCATGGTTTAATCCGCCGCATGAAATTGCCGCTCGAAATTTTTATTGGTTTGCGTTACACGCGCGCCAAACGTCGCAATCATTTTATTTCGTTTATCAGCATGATTTCGATGCTGGGGGTCGCGCTTGGCGTGATGGCCCTGATCGTTGTCCTATCGGTGATGAATGGTTTTGAAAATGAGTTGCGCGGGCGAATTCTGGGCATGGTGTCGCATATTACCGTATCGGGTTTCGGAGGGCCGTTGCAAGACTGGCAACCCTTGCGACGGCAGGCTATGGAGCATCCCGATGTTATCGCCGGCGCTCCGTATATCGAGGCCGAAGCGATGATTTCAAATTTATCCTCGGTCAGCGGAGCGCTGATTCGCGGTATCGATCCGGGATATGAGACCGCCGTTTCAGAAATTCACGAAAATATGCAATTTGGCGAGCTCACCGATCTGGTTGCAGGGGAATACGGAATTGTTCTTGGCAGTGGCCTTGCCAATACTCTGGACGTGGTGCCGGGCGATCGGGTCACCATGGTTACCCCGCAGGCAACAGCGTCTCCACTGGGGTTTCTGCCGCGCCTGCGGCGATTCAAGGTGGTCGGCATTTTCGAGATCGGGGTCTACGAATACGATCGCAGTAGCGCCATCATTCATTATCAGGATGCGAGTAAACTGTTTCGCCTGGATGGCGGCGTCAGTGGTTTGCGCCTGAAACTGAACGATCTCGACCTGGCTCCGCAAGTGCGCCAGGACCTGAAGCAGAGTATTGGCCTCCAGTACTGGGTATCGGACTGGACCTTGCGACATAGCAATTATTTCCAGGCGGTTCGGACCGAGAAAACCGTGATGTTCGTAATATTGTCACTGATTGTTGCGGTCGCGGCCTTTAATATTGTATCGACCCTGGTCATGGTGGTGACGGACAAACAAGCCGATATTGCAATTTTACGAACCCTGGGGATGTCGCCATTGTCGGTGATGTGGGTGTTTATGGTACAGGGAACCCTGATCGGTTTGATCGGAACCCTCCTGGGCCTTGGCAGCGGTATCCTCATTGCATCCTATATCGATGTAATCGTGCCCGCGTTGGAACAGTTTTTTCAAACCCAGTTTTTACCCCGCGGGGTTTATCCGATTACCGAATTACCGGCCGAAATGAAACGGGCAGACGTCATCAAGATTGGGCTGCTTTCCTTCGGAATCTCTATTATTGCGACCTTGTATCCGGCATTGCGAGCGTCCAGGACCCGACCTGCCGAAGCGCTAAGCTATGAATAGGGAGCCTGGCTTGTGGCACAAGCGGTAATCGAAGCAACCTCGATATACAAGGATTTCCACCAGGGCGACCTCGATGTCGAAGTTCTCAAGGGAATCGACTTCTGCGTTAGCGCGGGCGAAAGCCACGCTATCCTGGGTGCTTCGGGCGCGGGTAAATCGACTTTGATGCACTTGCTCGGTGGACTCGATCATGTCAGCAAAGGTGATATCAGGGTCGCGGGCAGCAGTTTATCGAAATTATCGGAATCCAGCCTGGGTCGTCTGCGAAATCGACATCTCGGGTTTATCTATCAATTCCATCATCTACTGCCGGAGTTCAGCGCACTGGAAAATATTGCGATGCCTTTGTTGGTGCGGCGCGAAGAGTTTACTAAAGCGCGGGACGAAGCGCATGCGTGGTTAGAGAAGGTTGGGCTCGAACACCGTGCGGGTCACAAACCGGGTGAACTATCGGGTGGCGAGCGGCAACGTGTGGCACTGGCGCGGGCGCTGGTGACACGACCCGATTGCCTGCTCGCAGATGAGCCCACCGGAAATCTCGATCAACACACCGCAACTCAAATGCTCGACTTGATGCTGGGGTTAAATCAGGAACTAAACACTGCGCTTGTAGTTGTCACTCACGACTTGTCCATCGCCGGGCGCATGCAGTACCGCTGGCATATGCAAGATGGTATCCTCAAGTCACAGAGCTAAGCTCACCTGGGTGCAAATCTGTCAGCTCAACTGAAGCTTCAGGTAGCTGTAGTAAATCAGCATCACCGGAATTTGAAGTACCAGGTAGATGGCATCGGATACCAGACGGATGCTACCGACGATGACTAGTTTTCTATCGATCCAGCGCGAAACGGCAATACTAATTTCTCGGGTGAAAAAATCAGCTAGTAGCATATAGGCCACCAGTTTCAGAATGGTTACGATCGATGGAAACGGTATCAGTGTTTCGATCGACTCGGCGTACTGCCGGCGAAAAACGAGCGCGATAGGCAGGATGCTTTGTATCGGCAGAGCACATGCTCAAAAACCCAGACTGTCGAACTGACTTCACGCACCTGGTAAAGCAACCAGAAACATAGCCCGGTGCCCGCAATCACACTTGCGGCGGCAACCATGATCAACCAGAACAGGTTCAAAATTTTCCGTGGGTATGCCGCCGTCGATTGTGGATACGCCTGGCCCGTGCTCTGATATGGTTCAGGATATACCAGTGCCATAGGGTTCGTACCAGCACGAAGGATGCGGTCGCACTAAATAGACCTAGCACAAAACATCCCAATAGAAAAGGTTGCCAGATCTCCCCCAGGCTGTCGATAAGCCAGCGAGTACTCAGTTCAAAGTCAAAACCCTTCGGCTCCAGTCCCAGCAATTCAACCCCGAACAGGTAGCAGACATAGAACAGAGGTCCTATGGTAAATGGATTGCTGACCCAGACCACCGGAACCGCTACCAGGATATTGGCCCTTAACCAGATAGAGCAGGCGGCGGCGATTAACATTTGAAACGGTACCGGGATAAACGCACAAAACACGCCTACGGCAACCGCTATCGAGCAGGAGCGCCGATTTATATGCCACAAAGACGGTTCCTGTAACCGCGGCCCGAGAAGTTTGATCCAGCGGCTTTGAAAAACGACGTCAGGCTGTGGCAAATATTTTCTGAAAAGTTTCCTTGCCATGTAATTGTATTATCGGCACATATCCAATATTCTGCAAAGAGTTAGATCACATAACAGGGAAATACAGGCAGGGATCGCATGCCTCAACACGCAGTCGCCATATTGCTTGGTTCGTTACTGGCTTTTTATGGCAACCAACTACCGGATCAATACTGGTCGGCATTCGCGCCGATCTGCTTACTGTTGTGTTTTAGCAGTCCCGCTTATCGGTTTGTCCTTTTAATAACAGCCAGCTTTCTCTGGAGTAGTGGGGTACTTCACTACCATCTTGAGCATCGACTGGCGGACAGTTTTGATAGTCGGGTAAGTCTGTTGCGAGGCATTGTCTCCGATATCCCTGAAATTAATACCGGTCGAATCCGCTTAAATTTGAAATCCCTGGAAATTGAAAGTTATACCGGATCCATGCCGCGTCGTGTGCGCCTGAACTGGTATCAGGATGAAGTTGTCCCACAGCTGGGGGAATACTGGCAATTTGAAGTGAAACTCAAGCAACCCAGGGGGATGTTAAACCCAACGGGGTTTGACTATGAAGCCTGGCAGTTCCAGCAGGGTATCGATGCAAGCGGATACATCCGGAATTCGACGTTCAATGCGAGGCTGGATACAGCGTCGGCGATTAGCGTCGATCATTGGCGCATGCGTCTGGCCCGGGAGATCGATTACCGCTGTAAGGACTGCGAATATCGTTCTGTGATCAAGGCGCTGGCATTGGGATTTCGGGGTGATATTTCCACCACTCAAAGGCAATTGCTTCAATCCAGTGGTACCGCGCATTTGTTGGCCATTTCTGGCCTCCATATCGGCATGGTATCGATGTTGTTCTACGGTATTGGGCGAGTTTGCTGGCGGCTCGGGATTTACCGTAGCGGGTTGAACCGGATCCAGGTTGCATCACTTTTGGCAATTTGCGCCGCCACCGGTTACTCCGCACTTGCCGACTTCAGTCTTCCCACGATAAGGGCGCTGGTTATGTTGAGCGTGGTTTTCCTCGCTTTGCAGATGAAAAACCGGATCAATCTGCTGCAATCCATTGCATTGGCAATGGTAGCAATACTGGTCGTCGATCCTCGGTCGGTAGGATCTGCATCCTTCTGGTTGAGTTTTGGGGCCCTGCTGGTGATCGCTTTTTTTCAATTTCGCCGCCACGACAATAGGCGTTGGTGGCAGCAAATATTCAAACTGCAACTTTATTTCTCGCTGTTTCTCGCCCCGCTGGGCGTTTTGATTTTCGGTCAGTTTAATCCAGCCGGCTTGCTGGCCAATATCGTCGCAATACCTTTGATCAGCTTTGCTGTATTGCCGCTGGTACTAGGCGGTTGCCTGTTGGCCGCGTCAGGATTTGGTATTGCCCAACCCGTTTTCAAGGTGGCGGATGGATTGCTCGGCATTTTGTTTGATTACTTTAACTGGCTGATCGACTCGGGGCTGCAATCCGTAATCGTTACCTACCCGGCGCTGCTATCGGGTTTTGCCCTGATTTCAGTAGTGTTGTTTCTGATGCCGGGTTTTCCGGGCGGTCGTAAAGCGGCGTTAATTGCGATTGCCGTTATTGCCGGATGGCAACCGGCCCGCCTGAAGCACGGAGAATTCGAGATCATCGTACTTGACGTTGGTATGGGCACATCGATGTATTTGCGGACTCGCAACTATAACCTCGTATACGATCTCGGGCCGGGTAGGCCGAATTCATTCAATGCAGCCGATTGGGCGTTACTGCCCATTATGCGGCTCAATGGTTTCAGCACGCCCGATCTGCTGGTGGTGAGCCATGTCGATCAGGACCACAGTGGCGGGTTACATTCATGGGGCAATCGCTATCGACAGTCTCGCCTGGTATCCGGCACGCCCGCTGAACTGGAATTACGCTATGGGCTTAAACATCGGGTGCGCTCCTGTCATGATTTTCCCGATTGGCGTTGGGATGGCGTGGTTTTCCATTTTCTGTCTGCCGGTAAGTTTAACCGCCTTGCCAGTAGTAACAATCGGTCCTGCGTACTGTCGGTACGTGGCAATCACCATGTATTGATTCCCGGTGATATCGAAGCCTCCCAGGAAGCGAAATTGATGGCTAGATACGGCGTGGCTCTGGCGGCCGATGTATTACTGGCGCCTCATCACGGGAGCAATACATCATCCAGTCGGGGCTTTGTGAACCTGGTGCGACCCGGACATGTGGTGTTCACTTTAGCCAGGAATAATCGTTGGGGCTTTCCCCGAAAAGAAGTGATTTCACGTTACGACGAAATTGGATCGCATCAGTATCGAAGCGATCGAGAGGGTGCAATAAGCGTTACCAGCAGCAGGCAAGGCCTGGTTGTCAAGACCATGCGAAACCCGAAGCGCAGAATCTGGCGACGATGGTAAAAAGCCTTCTGTCACAGTATGATGTGCGGCATTTGTTTCCGAGGAAGAAAGCGTGTTTGAACTGGTACAATCCGGGGGCTGGTTGATGATCCCGATACTGTTGTGCTCGGTAGTTGCCGCGGCCATCATTATCGAAAGATTGTGGACTCTTCGCCAAAAGACGGTCATTCCCGAAAAGCTGCTGACCGGTATCTGGAACCTGCTGAGCAGCGATTCTCTGACCGAGCAGCACATTACCGAAATTGAAAACGGCTCTCCGTTAGGGAGGGTACTCGCCGCCGGTTTGATCAATCGGCACCTGTCTCGAGACTTGATTCGGGAGAGCATCCAGGAAAACGGTCGACATGTGGTGCATGAAATGGGAAGGTTTATGAATGCCCTGGGTACGATCTCTACGATTACACCGTTGCTGGGCCTGTTAGGAACCGTTATTGGAATGATCCGGGTGTTCACTGCAATCACCGTTATCGGAGTGGGTGACCCGAGCCAGTTGGCGGGTGGCATATCTGAAGCTTTAATAACCACCGCTGCCGGTCTCACCATTGCAATTCCAAGCCTTATTTTTCACCGCCATTTGAAGGGTAAAATCGATGAACTGGTTGTGGCAATGGAGCAGGAAGCAATGAAGCTGGTCGAATTTTTGCATGGCGATCGTACCCGGCTGGGCTGATTGATGAATTTCCAGGACAAAAATGTCGAAGAAGATGCCAATATAAACCTGACGCCTCTGATCGACGTCGTATTCTTGTTGTTGATTTTTTTCATGGTATCCACGACATTCGATACCACTTCGCAACTCAAGATAAAGCTACCGGAGGCCGTCGCTGAACAGACCTCGATGCCACCTCGGAAATTGAACCTGTTGATCGATGCCAAAGGCAATTTCTTTCTTAATTCGCGAGAATTGACGAATAACAAAAGCGCCACATTGAAAGCTGCCCTGGAGCGTGTTTTAGGCGGGGGCCGGCTACCAATTGTGATTCAATCTGATGCTGCTTCGCCGGTACAATCGCTGGTAACCGCGATGGATGTCGTTAGTCGACTTGGTTTGTCACAGGTATCGATTGCAACGACCCGTCCAATCGAGTAATTGATCCTGTTGTTATCGAGGTTCGGGAATTGAAACCGATTGAAACAAATTTAACTGGCGCCAAGGCGTATCGTGCGCTGTTGTCGCTGGCCTTCGAGCACAAACTCTATTTTGGGCTGGCAGTTACTGGCATGGTCATTTTTGCCGCCTCTGATGCCGCGTTTGCCTATTTGATGAAACCGTTGATGGATGACGGTTTTATCGATCGCGACCCGACCATAATCAAATTGATACCGTTGGCGATAATTTTGATTTTTGTGGTACGAATGGTGGCGGTATTCATGCGTAGTTACTGCATGAATTATATCGGGCGCAATGTTATCAATACCTTGCGAAAAATGATGTTTGAAAAATTGCTGACCATGACCAGCGATGAATATGATCAATCGTCCACCGCCGCTATCGTCACGCGTTTCTCCTACGACGTTGAGCAGGTAGCCAAATCAGTTTCCACTTCGTTAACGGTATTCATACAGGATACGCTCAGAATTCTGGTATTACTGGGTTACATGATCTGGTTGAACTGGCAATTAACCGCAATTTTTCTACTCGCCGGCCCGGTAGTGTTTCTGATCGTAATGCGGATTTCCGGTCGCTTTCGCAAAATCAGCAAGAACATTCAACAATCCATGGGAGGTGTAACCCAGGTTGCACAGGAAGTTATCGACGCCAACCGCATCGTCAAGATATTTGGTGGTGACGAGTTTGAGCGTAACAAGTTTCACGAGGTTAACAAGATCAACCTTAAATTGCATTTGAAAATGTCGATCGCACACTCGGTGAGCATGCCGCTGATCCAACTTGTGGTCGCCATTTCATTTGCTGCGATTGTCGCGTTTGCGACTTCCGAATCGATGCGCAGCGTGATCAGCACGGGTGATTTCGTATCGTTTATTTTTGCGATGACAATGTTGTTGGCGCCGATGCGGGTTCTATCCTCGATCAATGCGAGTATACAGAAAGGCATCGCTGCCGGTGAGAGTGTATTTGAATTCACCTCCCGTGAGAGTGAGCATGACGAGGGTCAATTGGTGCTTGAGCGAGCGCGAGGGCAACTCAGTTTTGAAAATGTCGTGCTTTGCTATCGACGCAGTGATCAACGTGTCCTCGACCAAATCAGTTTTGAAGTCACACACAATCAAACCATCGCTATCGTGGGGCGTTCCGGAAGCGGCAAGTCCAGCCTGGTCAATCTGATACCACGACTGTATGAGTATGACAGTGGTGAAATACGTCTCGATGGCGAGCGCATCGATAAATATCGAATCTCCGATTTGCGCCGCCAGATCGCCTATGTCGGACAGGATATCCGTTTGTTCAACGATACCATTGGCAATAACATCGCCTATGGTGTAGCGCATAAGGTGGATGAAACGCAAATTATTGAAGCCGCCAGACAGGCGCATGCCTGGGAGTTTATCGAGGAAATGCCCGACCAGCTCGACACCGAGGTCGGTGAACGGGGTGTCCTTTTGTCGGGTGGTCAGCGCCAGCGTATCGCGATAGCCAGGGCCTTGCTTAAAGATGCGCCAATCCTGATCCTCGACGAGGCGACTTCGGCGCTCGATACCGAATCCGAACGATTTATTCAGCACGCGATGGAGCATTTGATGCAAAATAGAACCACGCTGGTTATCGCCCATCGACTTTCGACCATAGAACACGCGGATCACATACTGGTTATGGACAAGGGTAAGGTCGTCGAGCAGGGTAATCATGACGAACTGTTGAAGCTTGACGGCGTTTACGCCAAGTTGCATTCGATGCAATTTCGTGACCCCAAGGACGCTGATATGAAATCAGTATCGAGACCGAAGATAACCCGCTCCGAGGTACTGAATAAAAAATTAATGCAAAACTGGGTCAGCTCGTCCTCACAACGGCGGCAGGGCTGGTGGCTGTGGTCTATGAACCCCCTGTCGATTTTGCTGATGCCGCTTTCGCTGGTATTTTATTTTGCTGCAAGCCTGCGCCGCCTGGGATATCGACTCAGACTTTTCAGGTCGAAAAGACTGCCGGTTACGACGATAGTCGTCGGCAATATTACCCTGGGTGGTAACGGTAAAACGCCCATTGTTGTTGCGCTTTACCAGTTGCTGCAGGAGAAGGGCTTTCGGGCCGCGATCGTAACCCGCGGTTACAAGAGTGGATATGAGCACAGCATACAAATCCTGCACCATGGGCTAACTCATAAAGCGGTTGGTGATGAAGCAAACATGATGTCGGAAATTTGTCGCTGTCCGATTGGTGTCGGTGCTGACAGGGTCGCCGCGGCTACGCAGATTCTAGAACGGTATCCCGACACCAATGTCATTCTTTCCGATGACGGCCTGCAGCACTACGCGCTCAAACGCGATATCGAGATTGCGGTTTATCGTCACCTGTCCCTCGGTAACGGATTAATGTTGCCGGCTGGACCGTTGCGTGAACCGCGGGATCGATTGCAACGGGTGGACGTTACCATTGACCGAGATAGCGACCAGGTTATCGAATCGCTTGGCGAAGTCTGGAATTTGTCCCAGCCAGGGCTAAAAAGGCATATCAGCGAATTTCAGGGTCGACAGGTGCATGCGCTGGCGGGCATCGGTTTTCCGGAAATATTCTTTGCAAGCCTGGTGCAAATGGGTATAGACGCCATTGAACACGAATTTCCGGATCACCATGAATTCAACGCCCATGAATTAAATCTGAAACCCGAGTCACCGATACTAGTCACACACAAAGATGCGGTAAAATTGAAAAGTATAGCCCGCGACAACATCTGGGTGGTACCTTTGACAATAGAATTGAGCGAAAAATTGAGCCAACAGATACTACAGTTACTGGAGGATCGTCACCATGGATAAGCATTTACTGGATATACTGGTTGATCCGGTTACCAAGGGGCCGCTGATTTATGACAAGAATCGGCAGGAATTAATTTCTCGCGGTTCGCGTTTAGCTTACCCGATTCGCGACGGCATCCCGGTGATGCTGCCTGAGGAAGCACGCGAGCTCAGCAGTGACGAGGTTGAGGCACGGCGGTAAGCTGCATGGCGGTTGATTTTCGCATCGTAATACCGGCGCGCTACGCATCGCAGCGTTTACCTGGAAAACCCTTGCGTAAAATACATCGCAAATCGATGATCGAGTGGGTTTACCGTGCGGCGCAACAGGCCAACGCAAGCGAAATTGTTGTCGCCACCGACGATAGACGTATTGCCGATGAAGTCGAAGCATTTGGCGGGCAGGCCTGCATGACCGAAAGTTCTCACCGCAGCGGTACCGATCGTATCCTCGAAGTTGCACAGCTTCGGAACTGGAGTAAAGACAGTATTGTGGTCAATTTACAGGGGGATGAGCCGTTGATGCCTGCGGATAATATAACCCAGGTTGCGGAGAACCTGGTATCTAGCGATTGCGCAATGGCAACCTTACATAAACCGATTGACGAATCCGAGGCGCAGGATCCAAACCTGGTCAAACTGGTGCATGACCATCGGGGACGGGCGTTATATTTCAGCCGCTCGGTGATTCCTTACAGTCGCAGCGGAAAGGTTATCAATTGCCGGGGTCATATCGGTATCTATGCATATCGCGTAGGTTTTCTTGAAACTTTCAGCGGATTGGTACCCTGCGATCTGGAGATTGCTGAATCACTCGAACAATTACGGGCCCTTTGCTATGGCTACCCGATCCACACCGAAATTGTCCGCGTGGTACCGGGCCCGGGTATCGATACCGAGCAGGACCTGCTGCGTGTTGAAAAACTGATGGAGTCGTTGTCAGGTTGAAATATAAATGGAAACTGGCTAAACATCTGACGCTGTTTGAGAAATATTTCAAACTCGAAGAATACAGCATCAGGCACGAATTATTCGATGGCGGTTTCAGCCCGGTATTTGCCCGTGAAATTTTTGAGCGAGGAACTGTGGTTGCGGTGCTGCCTTACGACCCACGACGAGATAAGGTGGTTTTGATCGAACAGTTCAGGGCCGGAGCAATCAAAGATGCCGATGGCCCTTGGCTAATCGAATGCGTGGCAGGTGTTATTGAAGTTGGTGAATCTGAGCCGGAGGTTGCGCGGCGCGAGGCCATGGAAGAGGCCGGTTGCACCATCCATGAACTTGAACCCATCAGTCGTTACTATGTGAGCCCCGGTGGCACGACCGAACACTGTAGCCTGTATTGTGGTCTGGTAGCCAGTGAAGGGGTCGGCGGAATCCATGGTCTTGCCGGTGAAAACGAAGACATCCGTGTTATGGTAGTCGATTCCAGCCAGGCTTTCAGTTGGCTGCAAAAAGGTAAAATTAAATCTTCGGCCACCATCATCGCGTTGCAATGGCTGCAACTCAATGAAGCACGTCTTAAAAAATGACGGGTTTAGCCGTCATCACGAAACGTGCGGAGCACTTATCCGGGTTCTCGTTAAGGTGGCGGCCTGGCACCGGCCAGCATGAACATCGACAGCAATATGACTTTAATATTGGCAATGGATTCATTGCAGGCAGCTTGCGCAGTGTACGAGAAAATTTCCAGGCTAGAATATACCCGGATTAGTCGAGCCAGCTGGCAATGAAAACTGCCGCACTGGCTAGCAGTAGTAGTACAGAGAAGACGAGCAATACCTCGGCCATGCTGATGTTGAACAGTATCAGTGGGGTGTAGCCACAGGAAGTTTGCACTTCAAACAGGGAGGGAATCCATTTGTCCAGTGCAAACCAGCTCGGCATGTTGAGATCCAGACTGCAATCTCCGAAAATCCACCCGCGCTCAATAGCCAGTACCTGCCAGCTGCGTTCCAGCAATGCGCCCATGATACCCACATTCACCCCGTGCGCGATGCGTGTAATCGACACCGATTCAGTGCAGAAATATGCAATTAAACCGAGCAGGATAAAAGCGGCGATCCAGATGCGAATGTGGATGCAAAGAACACAGGGCCATTCGTCGAGTACGTATTGGTAGTAGAGCCCGCTGCCCTCGAGTGCGATTCCAAGGAGTACCAGTACTGCCCAGTATTGGCGTTGTCTGCTCAAGTTGACTAAAATTTTTTTCATTTAAACCATGCCCGACAATTGATGTTTGCTCATGCTCAAGTCGCCAGCAATTTCTGATAAAGATCCGGATCGGTCGCACCTTCGGTTCTAATAACAAATATCCGACTCGATTCATCCAACCCGAGTGTGTCTGCCATCGAGTTATCGTTTCGCGCTGCGATGAGCGCCGCAATACCCGCGACTGCGGACTCGCCCGCCTCGGCCGAGGGTTCATTATCGGCCAGTAGACGCATACATGCAGGTACCGCCTCTTCGCTCAGAGTCATGAAATCATTGGCTCCGGATTTGAGGATCTCCCAGGCGAGCAGGGACACTACACCACAGGAAAGTCCGGCCATCAGGGTTGTCAGATCACCATCCACCACCACCGGTTTACCGGCAGCTGCCGACCTCTGCAAACAATTTGCTGGTTCCGGCTCGACCACAACGAATCGAGGTCGTTTATTTCCCCACAGTTCCCAGAAATAGGCGCAATCCGCGGCCGCCAGGCCGCCGACACCGGCCTGTATGAATACATGTGTCGGTATGGAACTCTGCATTTGTTCAATGGCCTCGGAGAGCATCACGGTGTAACCAGTCGCGACGTCCCTTGGGATATCCGTGTATCCAGGGTAACTGGTGTCAGAGACAATGACGCGGCCATGAATATCGGCCTCCATATCGGCCCGGTTAGATTTGCAAGCGCCAAGTTTACTGAATTGAGAACAGGAATAAAGCGAGATTTCAGGATAGTGGATATCCCGTTACAGCCTGTTCTGGGGTGACTTGTGCATGATGTATGAATTTTCCGGGCTAGGCGCGCAGCAACTTATTGTCCGCATCGTAGGCCGCTTTCATTTCGACATGGGCGCAGCGGCTGCCAGCCGAGGTGTCGATCGTGACTTCGAGGCCGTCTTTGACCTGGTCCGATTGCAGGTAAGCGAAGGCTACGCTTTTGCCGATGCGATGGCCATAGGCGCCTCCGGTCGTCAATCCGATCAAGGCGCCATTGTAATACACCGCTTCGTTACCGAAGCATTCACAGGCAACTTGATCGTCGAACAGCAAGTAGGCCAGTTCGATGGTATAACCATTCTTTTGTCGCTTTTTAAGATTCTCGCAACCGATAAAATCACGACTGGTATCGATGAAACGGCCCATACCGGCTTCAAAACCACTGATTTCCTCGGTAAATTCATTACCGTAGGCGCGGTACATCTTTTCCATTCGCATCGAGTTAAAGGCGTAACCGCCAAAATTTCGAATTCCGAGGGATTCACCCACTCGCCATATCGAGTCGTAAATCGACAGTAGCTGGTAGGATGGCATGTGCAGTTCGTAACCGAGTTCGCCAGCGTACGATACCCTCAGTACGCGTACCCTGGCGCTATCGATCTGGATTTCACGCGCGCATAACCATGGAAAAGCTGCATTGGATAAATCTTCCTCGGTCATCTGTTGCAGGATGTCGCGTGACTTCGGACCGGTAATCAATAGCGAAGAAATATCTTGCGTGACATTGACTATGTTGACATCGAAGTCGTCGATATTGGATTGCATCCAATGCAAATCCTTGTGTTCGGACCCGATCGCGGATACTAGATAAAAATGATTCTCGTCGAGACGCGTTATCGACATTTCGCACATGATGCCACCGCCATGCGAATGAAACAGACTCAGGCCAATACGACCGGTGCGGGGTAGTTTGTTGCACGAAAGCCGGTCGAGAAAGGGCGCGGCATCAGCGCCGTTAATTTCGTACCTGGCGGCACCGGAAATATCGATGATGCCCGCGGATGCCTGCACTGCCTTGCATTCTTCGCCAACCACTGCCTGCGCTTCGCTGTGTGACCAGTTTAATGATTCACCGCCGACGGCTCTGGTGTGGAACCACAGTGCCTTCTCATAACCCTGAACCGCGCCATGCACCGCACCGTGTTCGAGTAATCGCGTGAACAGGGGGCTGGTTTTAATCGGGCGCCCATGAGGGCGATTGTCGTTAGGTGCGGCGGCTGCATACATCGTCTCGTAGGATTCGATTGCCTTGATGATGCAATATTTCTTGTCGGCCCAGTCGCCGAAACGACGGCTATCCAGCGGAGCCATGTTGATTTCGGTCTGGCCGTACTTCATCCATTGCGCCATGTATTTGCCGACGCCGCCCTGGGCGATACCGATACTGGCGCCACAGAGATTCCAGAAATTTCGCAGGCCGGCGACCGGTCCGGCAAGGATATTATCGTCCGGGGTATGTGTAATGGGTCCGTTGACAACCGACTTGACGCCGACTTCCCTGAATTTCGGCGTCAGTTCGAAGCAGCGCTCGAGAAAAGGCATCAATACATCGAGATTCGGTTCGAACAGTTCTCGGTCAAATGTCCAGTCCATGCCGCCGAGGGCCCAGGGGCGCGAACCCCACATTTCGTAAGGCCCGACCAGGAAGCCGAGACCTTCCTGACGGATATAGGCGGAACTGTAGGAATCGCGGCAGACCGGCAGCTCCCGGCCCAGTGCCTCGATATCGGGGTGAGTTTCGGTGACCAGGTATTGATGTTCGAGATTGGTCAGCGGGACCTTGATTCCGACCATGGCACCGATTTCGCGTGCAAAGCAACCCCCCGCATTGACGACGTGTTCGGCCACGATCCTGCCTTGGTCGGTAATCACCTCCCACTCGCCGGAACGCAATTCGTCGATTCCGGTTACACGGGTAAATCGATTGATTTCGGCGCCCTTATCGCGTGCCAGCCTGGATAAAGGCATGACCACCGAAGTGGGATCGACGTGACCATCATTTGGAGTGCTCGCGATAACCCGCGCCCGGTCAAAGTTCATCAACGGATTCAGTTTTTGCGCTTCCTGCTTGCTGATGAGATTGAATTCAAAACCGATGTTCTTCGAGCGACTTTCAAGATTTCTAAACCACTCTTCTTCTACCCGGGTAAAACCCTGCCGAATACTGCCGCATTGATGAAATACGGATTTTTCGCCGGTTTCCTGTGGCAGGATTTCATTGTAGAGTCGGATCGTGTAGTCATGTATTTGCGCGACCGTGTGATTGCCGATGAAGTTCGAACATAGCCCGGCCGCATGCCAGGTGGAGCCGCTGGTGAGTTCGCCTTTTTCGACCAGTACCACGTCCGTCCAACCCTCCCTGGTCAAGTGATACAAAAGGTTCACACCCAGCGAACCACCCCCGATAATGACAACCCTGGCATGACTTTTCATCGATTTAACCTTCTAGATTGATAAACGATAAGCGTTCAGGCACTACGACCAAAAGCTTCCCTCGGCATGAAGATTTTAAACTGTTCTCGAACTTTGCGATCCACTTCATCGCTGATGTGGCCTGGGAAATAGTTGGCCAGGATTTTCTTTTTTCGCGCAACGGCCTTGTCCAATAGTACCGGTTTATCCTGTTCTAACCATTCGTTGGGACTTAGCCGGTCACCGAATTCCGGGTAGATATACTCGGTCTGCATAACATCGATGGTTTGATCGGCACCGAGATAATGTCCTTTATTGCCCAGACAGACCTCTTTGAGCACGTCAAAACTCAGGCTTTGCTCGTTCACCTCGATACCGCGGGTGATACGCAGGACTGCGCCGAGTACGTCGTTGTCGATGAGCAGGGACTCCGGGCAGGTACTGAGCAGGCTGGCGTACATGCCGGCGGATTCGTAAATGATATTGGCGCCCGAGGTAGCAGCACAGGAAAGGGTATAGGCGCGTTCGGCGCCGCCTTGAAAATCCGGAAACTTGGAGTCGGTCATGCCACAGGCTGTACCGGTTGGCAGCCCGAAATGGTTGCCCATTTGCGCGCAGGCTGAAGACAGAATAGCCTGCTCCGGGGAACCGCCGCTCATGGCGCCGGTGCGTAAATCCGATACGAACGGCCAGGTGCCCAGTATGGCCGGTGCGCCGGGTTTAATCGCGTTGACGAAAACCAGCCCACCGAGGCATTCAGCCCAGGCCTGGGCCACGGCGCCAGCCAGGCATGCCGGAGAGGTAGCGCCGGATTGCCCGGCGGATAACAGCAATACCGGCATACCGCCTTCGACCGCGACCTTGATGCAACCGAGCGCTTCGTTTGTGAACTTCATCGGTGGAACCACGTGACAGCAGGAAATACTCATAAACGGACGTTCACGCCATTTATCTTCTCCGCCGGCGAAGATATGTAGCATTTTCAACGTATCTTCGAGATGCTGCGCCTCGGTCCAACTGGAGCCAATGTGCTTGGTGGTTCCCATCACCGCGTTGTAAGCGGTATTGATATCCATGGCATGGTTATCGGTAATGTCACGCAATACACAGGTGCGCTGGAACATATGAATATGTTCGCAACTGTCGGCAATGCGCGCCATATCGTACAAATCCTGGGCGGTCGATTCGCGATATTCATTGTTGGTCGGGTCGGCAATCATGACCGCCGCCCCGGCTGTCGAAAAATGCACCCTGGCGCCGCTGAGGCGCAAATCATGCTTGGGATCCTGAGCGTGCAGGGTCATTTCCCGGTTGCATTTACTGAGGGCATCTTCAACCACGGCCCGCGGAAATCGCAGGCGCTGGTCGTCACTGTAGATCGCACCGACGCTTATACAGGTATCGATGCAATGCTGGTTCGCGTCGGCAAAACCGATCTCTTCGAGGATGCGGAATACGGTGCCGTTGATTTGTTCAATATCAGATTTCGTGAGCGGTTTGTACTGCCCTCCTGTTTCGCCCGGGTGTACCGGTTTCAGGTTTTCGGCGAGCGTTGCTTTACGCAATGCAATTTTTGCCGCACGAGCGTTGGATCGTCTTGCCATGGCTGCTGTCCTCGATGGCGGTTTTTAGTCAGAGCTTAGAACTGTAACTGCCATTCTCGAGTTAGATATCATTGGATTCAAGCGATTATTTTTTATAGTATGGATTAGTATTTTTAATCTATGAGAAGATTGTCATGGGCCGACGCTTACCTCCGCTGAACAGCCTGAAATGCTTCGAAGCCGCAGGACGCCTGTTAAGTTTTACCAACGCAGCCAGGGAACTCAATGTAACCCAGGCCGCGATTAGCCACCAGATTAAAGTGATCGAAGAATTCCTGGGATTTGAGTTGTTTAATCGGTATCCGCGGCGTTTGGTTTTGACCGAGCAGGGCAAGTCGTTGCTACCGGATGTCATCGAAGCATTTGATAAAGTGTCATCGGCGATCGGGGCACTAAGCCAGGATCAGTATTCGAATAGGTTGAGCGTGCGCTTGGGGCCGTCTTTTGCGGCCAGGTGGTTATCGCCGCGGCTCAAGTATTTCTGGCTGCAATATCCCGAGATCGACCTCTGTCTCTACCATGCAAATGCACCCGTAGACTTTGAGCGGGAACAGATCGATATCGCAGTAACCTATGGTAAGGGTGACTGGGAGGTAGTCGTTATCGACCTGCTGTTAAAACTAGATTTTTCCCCGGTATGTTCGCCCGCATTCATGCATAACGATAAACCCCTGACGGATATTGATAACCTGCGCTACTACAGCTTGCTGCACGATGCCGGATACGAATGCTGGCATGACTGGATCAAACTTGCACGGCTCGAGGGTATCAGTGCTGTAAAAGGCACCCTCATCGATGATACCAACGTATTGATTCAAGCCGCAATCGACGGGCAGGGCATTGCACTGGGTTCGACCGCCTTTCTGCAGGATCACCTCGACTCGGGGCGACTGGTAAAACCTTTCGATATCGACCTGGTTAACGATTATTCCTATTACGTTGTCTGCCCGAAACCGCATTTAAAGAATCCAGCGGTACTTGCCTTCAAGGAATGGCTACTCAGTCTTGTCGAATAACGGTAATATGCGCACCCGGTAAATTTCCGGAGCGGGCCATGCCAGGTCATGACGAGTTAAGGCAACAAAAACGTAAACAGCGTGTCGGGCTGGAAGCGACCCAACTCGATCGAGCTGCCAGGGAGCTGGCTGTTTCTATCCTGGCGTTGCCTGAATACCGACAGGCACAGAAAATTGCCGCATACTTCGCGGTTAGCGGCGAAATAGGACTGAAGCCGGTCATAGATCATGCCCTGGCCGAGGGCAAGCAGGTGTTTCTGCCGAATCTTGACGGGAATGCCTTGAGGTTTTCGCCTTATTTCCATGCGCAAAAAATGCGTATTAACAAGTTTCGTCTGCCTGAGCCGGATGTGTCTGAGCACGAAATGTTGTTACCGCAAGCGCTTGACCTGGTGCTGGCGCCATTGGTGGTTTTCGATGCAGATCGTAATCGTATCGGTATGGGCGGTGGATTTTACGATCGCAGCTTCGCATTTCGCAAGAATCCCCTGCAAACGAAGCCTGTTTTAATCGGGGTTGCGCATGAATTGCAAAGGGTTGACCGGATTATTCCGGAAGAATGGGATGTGCGCCTGGATATGGTGGTTACCGATCAGGCGGTGTACCGGCGATTAGCCACTTAACGATGCCATAATATTGGAAACCGGTCTTCGCGCATTTTTTGTCCCCAGGCTGCTTACCATAGTCTGTATAAGGCTTTGACGATTCTCAAGGACGATCACAGTAGGTAACGCTACCTCTCAGCCGGCAAATCAGTAGCGACGGAACTAGACATCATGTTTTAACTTCCCTGTCGAAAACATGAAGTCTGATGTTTTCG
>CAZAVY010000036.1:0-30249 GCA_964488685.1 uncultured Gammaproteobacteria bacterium | reverse complement strand
TACTTAAAATCCGCTGGTCCAGGTTTAAAGGGTAATTTCGCCGCTTGTATCCCCAGGTATTCTGGTTCAGTTATTTTCAGCTATGAAGTATTTTTTCAAGTCTTCGTGAGTTCCAATATCGGTGTAGTTGCCGTCATCAACGCAACAAACCCCAACATCTCTACCCGATAGATAATAAGATAAAAAGAAACTACCGATGTAAATTTCCTCGTCGTTGTTTAAGTTAAGCAATTTATAACGTTTGTAAAAATAGTCTGTAAAGTCTGGGCTCCATTTTGCGAAAATCCAGGAGTATTTGTATCTGCATTCAGCGTTCTTGATTTTTAAATCACGTAACAGTCCCTTTTCGTCGATATCGATCATGTCAACTTTTGCGGGACTGCCGGATGGAAATGCCCCGAGAACTATATCTGTTTCCGGGCCTTCGGCATTGGCCAGACACCGCAACGCATCCGGAGGAGAAATAATCATGTCAGGAAAACCCAGATATACTTCTTTATTCTGTATAACTTTGCAAGATGCAAATATTGATTCGAGAGTGCTCGAGGTATCACTGATCGATACAGTTGTTATATCCAGATCAAATGGTTTGTTACCCGAAAGATACTCCAGCAGATCATATTTTTCAGGTCGAGTTACCACTACAATTTTATCGATAGCAGCATTTTTGAACTGCCTGAGTAATGAATGTGCGACGGGTTCGATTCCGTATCCCATGTCGATGGGAATCATTTCTTTGGAACCACTCAGGTTTTCAAGCCGGCGTGCAAAACCGGCTGCTGGAACTAGCCCAATTTTTTCCACTTTTCTATATGATGTCTGTGCAAGGGTGATGAATCGAATGGGGAATAAATATAAATTGTATCATTGCAGACACACCTCGGTATCGGTAGATATAAGGGTGTTTAATGCTTCGATATCAGAGTCGATAATTATTTATCGAAATTGATATTGACGGTTTACTTATATAGATTCGGATTCTATTCCGGCGTTATTTATTGTGCCGGGGGAATGTCGCGAATGAGAAAAAGTTAACAATTGCTTCGAACTAAAGAAAATTTAAATATAATAGCCGTGAACCAGCTATACCAATAGATAATTCAGTAGCATAGATAAGGATAATTGCCAAATGCCTTCAACCAGTGATCTGCCCTACTCATTTTGCAAGCGCTACGGCGTAATCGCAACATTATCGCCTGCTTCGGGTAGATTTAAACTTACCCTCAAGAAAGACGCCTCTGCTGATGCAGTTTCAGAGGCTCAGCGGTTGCTCGGGATGATTGAGGAAATCGAAGTTGAGTCGGATATTGATTTCAACCGGCGCTTGAGTCGGCATTTTGAAAACAACCGGGAAACCTCGTTCAATGAAGCGGAGAAAATCGGCGGTGAGCTTAATCTCGACGATGTGGCGCGCGAACTATCCGGACCCGAGGATTTACTCGAAAGCGATGACGATGCGCCGATTATTCGCCTGATCAATGCACTGATTACCGAGGCGATCAAGGAAAATGCATCAGACATCCACGTCGAACCTTTTGAGTCCAGGTTGTCGATTCGTTTCCGGGTTGATGGGGTACTGCGTGAAGTGCTCGAACCACCTCGCCAGATCGCGAGTCTGCTGGTATCGAGGATCAAGGTCATGGCGCAGCTGGATATCGCCGAAAAGCGCTTGCCCCAGGATGGTCGAATTGCGCTTAAAGTGGCCGATCGGCCAGTCGATATTCGAGTATCGACGTTGCCATCCGGGCATGGTGAACGCGTGGTCATGCGCTTGCTCGACAAACAGGCTGGTCGCCTCGATTTACGCCAACTCGGCATGGGACTGGCAGTGGAGGAACGCCTCGAGAAGATGATTCAAAAACCGCATGGAATAATTCTGGTAACCGGCCCCACCGGTTCGGGAAAAACCACATCGCTTTATGCAATGCTGTCGGTCCTGAATGACACCAAACGTAATATTTTAACGGTCGAGGACCCGGTCGAGTACGATCTGGACGGCATCGGCCAGACGCCGGTCAACACCAAGGTCGATATGACATTTGCCAAAGGATTACGAGCCATCCTGCGCCAGGATCCGGATGTGGTGATGGTTGGCGAGATTCGAGATAACGAAACCGCGCAGATCGCGGTGCAGGCAAGTTTGACCGGACACCTGGTGTTGTCGACGCTGCATACTAACTCGGCGGTAGGTGCGATTACCCGCTTGCAAGATATGGGAATTGAATCCTTTTTGTTGTCTTCGACCATGCTGGGTGTACTGTCGCAACGATTGGTACGCCAGCTCTGCCCGGAATGTAAATCGGTGACACAACTCGATGTTGAACAGGTCAATGGTTTCAGGATCAAAGGTGATGATGTCATTTATCAGGCCCATGGCTGTAGCGAATGTATGCAGACCGGCTACCGTGGGCGTACCGGCATCTACGAAATGATCGAAATCGATGAAATGCTGTCAACCATGATTCATGACGGCGCCAGTCAGCCGAAACTTGAACGTTACTGTCGTACTAAGAGCCATAGTTTGCGCGAGGATGGTATTCGCAAGGTGGTGCAAGGGGAGACGACGCTGGATGAAGTACTGCGGGTAACCCGGGATGGGGGCTAGTTATGACAGCACTCGATGAGATTCCCGCTTTCGCGGCGGAGCGACGATTCGGAATGACAGGTAAGGTTTGCGTGGGAATAAAACCGATTGGCTTGATTCCGTCGCTTCGATACCCCAATTCGTGCTGCTGGATGACGTGAGTGATTTATGGCTGCGTTTGAGTATCAGGCTGTCGACGGCGACGGTAAAACACAAAAAGGATTAGTCGAGGCGGATACCGCCCGACAGGCACGGCAGCAACTACGCGGGATGAGTCTGATGCCGTTCGAGATCAGCGAAGTCACTTCGCGTGACTCGACTACCGGGCTCGGTAAAAACCGGCGCGAAAAACTAAATGTCGCAACCCGGTCGCTCATCACGCGTCAACTGGCAACGCTGATCAGCGCCGGGCAACCGATAGAATCGGCCTATCATGCGGTCTCTCGCCAAACTCCCAAACAGACAACCAAGCATGTACTGCTTGCGGTGCGCGCGCGCGTACTCGAAGGTTTTCCGCTTTCCGAGGCGCTGAAAGAATTTCCCCGTATTTTTGACCCGATGTATTGCGCATCGGTGCACGCCGGTGAGCAGTCGGGGCTGCTCGATGTGGTCATGGAGCGTCTTGCCGATTACATGGAAGCGAAACACGACCTGCAACGCCGCACCGGGCAGGCATTGATTTACCCGATATTATTGTCGGTGGTCGCATTCGCGTTGATTGCTTTATTACTCACCTTTGTGGTGCCGAAGATCGTGCAGGTATTCGAGGGGTTTGATCAGGAATTACCGATGGTAACCACCTGGCTGATAGCGATATCAGAATTTTTCAAGAACCACGGGATTGAACTGATAATCGCCGTGATTCTCGCTGTGGCCGCTTACGCGCAACTGGTCAAAATACCCCGCTTTCGTGAAATGCGTGATCGCTTCTATCTGCGCCTGCCCTATATCTCTTACCTGGTGCGACTATCCGACAGCTCGCGATTTACCCGTACCATGAGCATCCTGGTTTCAAGCGGGGTAACCGCACTGGATTCGATGCATATTTCGACTGAGGTGATCAACAACCTGTCGATCAAGGCGGCGGTAGTCAAGGCGGCGAGTCGGGTGCGTGAAGGTGAGCATATATCGGTTGCGCTCGATAACACCGGTTATTTTAGTCCGTTGGTATTGCAACTCATTCAAAATGGCGAGGCTAGTGGCAAGCTCGGCGATATGCTGGAGCGTTCCGCGCGTGCCGAAGAAAACGAATTTGCCGGGGTTACGGCCCTTTTCATCGGATTGTTCGAACCGGCGATGATATTGCTGATGGGGCTCGTGGTGCTGTTTATCGTGATCGCGATCCTGATCCCGATTTTCGATATGAATGAGTTGGTGTAGTCGTGTGGCAACGCATCAGGCAATCACCGGATTGGCGTTTTCTAGCGCTGATCATCCCGTTTATGATTCTGCTACAAGCGATCGGCCCGGAATATTTCCGCTATCAACGCGACTGGAGTACAACGGGTGAAGCCTGGCGTCTTGTTAGCGCGCACTGGGTACATGTCGGCTGGATGCACCTTTTGCTCAACGGGCTTAGCCTGGTGGTATGCGTGAGCCTGACCACACCTGGATGGTCCACCAGGCGCTGGCTTATTTATACGCTGTTGATGGCGCTGGGTATTTCGATCCTGGTGGAAATTTTCAATCCTGAAATCCATGATTATGCCGGCCATTCCGGAATCTTGTATGGCCTCTACGTTCTGGGTGCCGTCAGCCTGTTCCCGCGGGATCGCCTGATAGCGGTTCTCGTAATTTCGGCAATCGTAATCAAGGTGTTTATGGAACAATTCAATTTCTATGATTTCAACACCGGGGAAATTATCGGTGCCCGCGTCGTCGTCGATGCCCATATGTACGGGTTGCTGATAGCGATTGTAATTGCGCTCGTTTGGACTAAGTATACAATGAACCATAGACCGGGTTGATACTCTAAACTGACATGAAAAAAGTAAATTCCAACCAAGGCTTTACCCTGCTTGAAATCATTGTCGTGGTCGCGATCATCGCAATCCTGGCCTCCTATATTGCCCCCAAGGTCGTCGGTCGGGTCGACGATGCGCGCATCAGCAAGGCGAGGAGCGATATCCGGGTGCTGGAATCCTCGCTCGAAATCTACAAGCTCGATAATTTCGTCTATCCCTCGGGTGAGCAGGGCCTCGGTGCACTCGTCAACAAACCCTCTGGTGAAAGCACTAAGAACTGGCGCGACGGCGGTTACATCAAGAAACTTAACAAGGATCCCTGGGGCAATGACTACCGCTACCTTAACCCGGGTTCGAATTCCGAGATCGATGTGTTTTCGCTGGGTGCCGATGCTGCGGTCGGAGGGGAAGGTGACGCTGCCGACATTGGAAACTGGAATCTCGATTCCTAGACGCGGATGGCGCCGCGATGATTTGAAAAGGGGTTTTACCCTTTGGGAATTGCTGGTCGTTGTTGCCATCATTGCCATCACGATTTCGATGGTGCAACTATCGGTCAGCCTCGGCGATGAAACCCGCGATTTAAAGCGCGTCGGTAAAGATCTCGGCAAGTTGTTCCACCTGTTAAACCAGGAAGCCGTGTTTGAAAACCGTAATTATGCAATCTCGGTGCAGGACAAGGGCTATATCGTGCTTGAATACAACGACGGCAACTGGGCGCCGGCCGCCGAATCGTTTTTCACCAAGTTCAAGATGACCGAATCACAAAATTCCGAGTTGATCATCGAAAATCAGATTATTGATATCACCATCAAGACTTTTCCCGAACCCCATATTTTAATACTTTCCAGCGGTGAAATGACACCGTTCGAGTGGCGTATCAATGATCAACTCACAAAATCGGTTATCGTGCTACAGGGTAATGTGCTTGGAAGTGTTTTAATGTCGGGTCCGGAGCCACTGGGATGAGGAATAAAGGATTCACACTGCTTGAAGTGATGATCGCGTTGCTGGTGATTGCGCTTGGTCTCGGGGCAGTGATCAACACCACCAGTGAATCCGGCTGGAAGTCCACTCTACTCAAACAGAAAACGATTGCAAGTTGGGTTGCGCAAAACCAGATATCGCTGTATCGCGCCAAACGTTCCTGGAACAACACTAAAAACAAGTCGGGCAACGTCGAGATGGCCAATGTTGTATGGACCTGGCGGATGAAGATTTCGAAAACGGATGATCCATCGCTGCGCCGGCTCGACGTTGATGTTTACCTGAGAGGTGATGACGCCATCAAGGCGAGCATCACCGGGTTTATCGCACGCATATGAATACCCCTGGCGCATCAATTTTCAAAGCATGGATTCCGCCGGCCAGGGGATTCGGATCGATCCCCGGTATGGCAAAGAGCCGGGGATTTACCCTGTTAGAAATGGTGATTGCGGTATCGATCTTCGCGCTGATGGGCGTGATGGCATTTGGCGGGCTTGGACAGATGACGCGCACCGGCCAGGCTGTTGCTGAAGCCAATGATCGTCTATCAGATATGCAATTCGCGGTGGTTTACTTCAACCGCGACTGGACCCAGGTATCGCCTAGAAGAATTCGAAACCAGTATGGTGACGAAGAATCGAATATTATTATCGATGACGATGTGATTACCTTTACCCGTAGCGGCTGGAGCAACTTTCTGGGACAGCCTCGCAGCACCTTGCAGCGCGTGCAATACCTCGTGATCGATAACAAATTTGTGCGTAGACATTGGCGATCACTCGACCAGGGGATAGCAGAAACACCGATCCAGACAGTGTTGCTGGATAGGGTTGAATCCATGAAAGTTGAGTTCCAGGATGTGCTTGGTAAGCCGATTCGACAGTGGCCATTGAATCTGGGGGCTGCCGATGCCTCACCGATTGTACTCGTTTTCCGTCTCGAGTTACCCGACATGGGCGAAATAAGACGTTTGCTGGAGATACCACGTGGTGTCATCTAGCTTACGAAAGCAAAGCGGTCTGGCCTTGTTGATGGCGATGTTGATCGTTGTTATTGCTACCACAGTCGCAGTTAGTATCGTGCATGAGGAAAAATTTACAATTCGCAAAACCGCACGTATCCACCTCATGGATCGTTCCCGGATTTACGCTTTTGGGCTCGAGGACTGGGCGCAGATATATCTACGTGAAGACCGTCAAGAATCCGATATCGACAGCCTTGATGAATACTGGGCAACCGGGATTCCCGGGCTACCGATCGAAGGAGGTTACCTTACCGGTTTCCTGGTGGATGAGCAGGCCAAGTTCAATATCAACTCGATACTGGCATCCGAGGTCGCGTTAACAAGGTTCACCCGATTGTGCAATAATCTCGGTGTCGATGAAATTTTTATACCGGCACTGATGGACTGGATCGACGAAGATTTCGAGATCCGTTACCCGGATGGAATGGAAGAAAATTATGAGACCTATCGGGTTGCCAACCGCGAAATGGTGGATATCAGCGAGTTGATGCTGGTGCACAACGTCACCCGGGAAATGTACGAGAAACTGAAGCCACATATCACCGCCTTGCCGACACCGACTACAATCAATGTTAATACCATGTCCGAAGTTCTTTTTCAGAGCCTCGGAGCGAATCTTGATGTGAAACTGTTTATCGACGAACGCGATGATGATCCTTACCAGGATGTTGGGGATTTTATCAATCGCCTGCAGTTGCCAGTCAAAATTGATGATCTGTCGGTAGACACCCGCTACTTCCGCGCCTATGGCCAGGTGGTGCAGGGTGAGCTGATTTTCAACCTGACCTCACTGATTTACCGCGATCAAAGGGGCAACACCACGGTGATGAATCGTACTCTGGGGCAATTTTAATGATGCGCCTGCTGATCCAGTTTTACGACGATGAGCTTGCCGATTTCCGCTGGGCGACCTTCGATGAAACCGACGCTTCGAGTGCATTCGGCTGGCAACATGCCGGCGATGATGAAATGTCCACTATCGCGACACAAAACCCACATCCATCGATTATCATCATTCCACAACAATGCGTATATCTAACCCAGATCGAATTACCTGAAAAAGCAGGCCGTCAGCTGCTCGGTGCCATCGAGTACCAGGTCGAGGATCAGCTTGCGCAGGATATCGATAGCCAGCACTTCGCACTCGGCGACACATCGGATAACCCGATTGCAGTTGCAGTCGTGTCGCGCGTGATTATGGAGCGTTGCATGACGCTGGCGCAGAGACATGATCTGCGTCTGTTGCAGGTGGTGCCCGAACTGTTTCTTTGCCCCTGGTATGGCAGCGGTGTCGGCTTAATCGAGGGTTACCATGGTTACCTGTTGCGATACGGCAATTATCGCGGGCTTAAATGCGATTCCAGGGCATTACCGGCTATGCTGGAACTGGTCAAACGCGATATCGAGATCGACAGGATCACCTTTTACGGCAATGATGCGCAAGACAGCCCCACAATTGAGGGTTTCTCGTTTGATCGACAATTGCTCGACACAACGCCTACCGGCCTTGTCAATGCCCCGCTGGTTAACCTGCAACAGCGCGAGTTCCAACAGTCATCAGCCTGGAAGTCGCTGGGCAGGATCTGGAAATGGGTCGGCCTGTTGTTCGCGATCCTGCTCGCCATCGGTACCTTTAACAAGGCGGTCGCCTTGCAGGAGCTCGAACACAAACTCGTCAACATCAGGCAGCAGCAGTATGAGTTGATCAAAGCCTATCTGCCTTCGAATGCGACGCTAAACGATGACCTCAAAAATCTCTTGATAGACCGACTCAAGGAAATTCAGGCCGGACTGCGCGAGCAGGATTTTTTACAATTATTGCTCAGGTTTACAGGTGCACACGGCAACTATCCCGGGGTTGAAATTTCTCGCGTTGGCTATCAGGGCAATCGCCTTAGTTTCGAAATCAGCAGCAGCCAGTTGAACGACATCGAAGCATTGCTTGATACCCTCAAAAAGCAGGGTATCAACGCCCGGCTCGAAAGCCTGAATATCAAACCGGGCCAGAGTTCAGGACGATTGGTGTTGCAAGGAGGGGGTAATGTCTGAGATTCTCGCGCGCTATTCGATGCGCGAAAAAATGATTGTAGCGGCAGCTTTGCTGGTGGTCTTTGTTATCGGGGTGCATGCCCTTGTTATCGAGCCTTATCAGCTACGTATCGCCACCTTGAAGAATGATATCGATCAACAGGCCTCTGATCTCGCATGGATGCAATCTACCGTAGCGCGCATGCCAGTCGCCGGAGCGGCAGCAACCGCATCGACGATAAAAGGCACGCTCGCAAATTTCATCGACCAGGCAGTTCGTAGCCAGGGGCTGAGTGGGCAATTATCGCAAATGTCGCCCATTGGCAGTGATGAAATTCGCATGCGCTACAACGCGGTCGATTTTAATCGTCTGGTTAAATTTATTGCCCAGGTCAATTCGAGTGGCCTCAAAGTCAAGGACATCCGTATCTCATCTTCAGACCATCCCGGTATTGTTGATAGCAGCATCGTTCTCGTACGTCGTTAAATGATAAAACTCTGGAAGTTCACTTTATTTTTTTTGCTGTGTCTGGTGATAGCGTTGTTGTTAAATCTACCGATACAACAGGTTCTGCCTCATATGAAGCTGCCTGACACAGTGCGTCTTTCCGGTATCAAGGGTACCGTGATCCGGGGTAGAGCGCAGCAAATAAGTATCGATGGATTCCCGGCACGGGCAGTCGAATATCATTTGATTCCATCCTGCATTCCGTCGTTAAAGGCGTGTTATAAAATCAACTATGAACAGGGTGTGGTCCAGATTGCTTACGATGCTTTGAACGGTGACATCGAGATCAGTAAGGCCAGAATTCAATATCCGGTCATGGAACTGGTTAATTATCTGCCGGATTTATTGATAAACCCGGCAGGGCGCGTTGAACTCGTGATCGAAGAATTAAGTTTGGTACAGGGTAAACCGACTACGCTTTTCGGCACCTTGACCTGGCGCGATCTAGCTCTAGACGACAATGACATCCGAATTGATTTGGGAGATTACCAGGTTGAGTTTACCGGGGATCAGAAAAAGTATAAATTCAGGGTAAAAGATCTCAATGCCGCGCTTGATGTTACTGGTAACAGTGAAATCAAGGTTGATGGCCAGTACAGTGTCGATATTAAAATAGGGTCTGATACCAGCATCGATCCAAATGTCAAATCTGTGCTTGATCTCGTTGCCGCCAGGTCCGGTTACAATAAGTATCGCATTGAACAAAAAGGCCGACTGCCTGCAAATGTCATCCGGCAGATATTCTAACGTCCGATACTGTAATAGGTAAATCCCTGTGATTCGACATACTCACGCTTAAATACATTTCTGCCGTCTATAATCAGTGGTACTCGCATTTGTTTTAGCATGATCTTGAAATCCGGTGACCAGTATTCGGGCCATTCGGTAAGCAATATCACCGCATCGGCATTTCGCAGCGCATCGTACTTGCTCTTAATGAGTTTTACACTGGGATTGTCGTGATACAGTCGATGTAAACCTTCCATTGCTTCAGGGTCATGAACTCTTACTTTGGCTTGTTGCGCAATAACAGCGTCGATTACTTTCAAACTGGGTGCACCATCGAGAGAAGATGCCCCTGGTTTAAATGAAGCGCCCCAGATTGCAATATTTCTATCTCGAATATCACATTCAAAATGGGTCCATAACATCCTGAAGGGTTTCTCTTTTTGCGTTTCGTTTTCCAGTAAAATTGTTTGCAGCAGGGTTGACTGGCGTTTTCTCGATAGCAGTTGCGCCAGGCTGTCTATAGTTTGCGAGAAAGTATTGCCGCCGAAAC
This sequence comes from uncultured Gammaproteobacteria bacterium, assembly GCA_964488685.1. Classification (GTDB taxonomy): domain Bacteria; phylum Pseudomonadota; class Gammaproteobacteria. Next base: position 19,875 of record CAZAVY010000036.1, on the reverse strand, counting down.
CGCATCCAGGTGATAGATGATGGCGCCCGATTCGCGGATCGGAGCTCATACCCTTGCGGATTAAGTCGATATCCACGTCGAGCATCTCTGCGAGATTAGCGAGTTCATTGATGTAACCGATGCGCAGAGCGAGCATGCCGATGATCGAGAGTTTGGTGAATTCGGCTTCCTTTGGACTCATCACCAACGAATGTTCGAGGCGTGTGCTGAATGGGCGAAATAATGACTGAATCGTTAACGCCGCGGCCGAATCGTTACAGCCTAAAATAATTGACCTGGGGTTTCGTAAGCGATCAAGCGCCTCACCTTCGGATATATTCTCGGCGAAGTAGGCGACAAATTGATTTTTCCTCGGATCCAGCAGCGCTTGCAGTTTATCGGTCGTTCCGACCCCGAAATGGCTTTGATTGATGATCAATAGATCGGTATCGTTTTTCCTTGCTAGATTGCTGACGATTTCAAACGCCGCATCGTACTCGGTTGGGTTCATACTTAGAATATGGGTTTGAACACCCAATGCGGTACGTGTCCGGACCAGCCGAATGCGTTTTTTATCGAAACCGTCGCATACCAGGTCACGAAGTCCCGGTTCGTTGCATATGCTGCTACCCATTAGTGTTATCGGATCACTGATTTGACTATTACTGACCAGGTAGATGTCGTTACCCGATTGCGCTAGTGCCGCTGCAGTTACCCAGGCGGTTAAGTCGTCGCCCCAGATAACGATCTTCATAATTTTCCTTTTTGCAGTCCCAGTATCGAGTCGAGCAGACCCTGGGTCGAACTATCGAACTGGTAGCTTGCCTGTTGTTGCATCAAAGGATTCAGCAGGGTGGTTGCCATTTGTTTGCCGAGTTCCACGCCCCATTGATCGAAAGGATTAATGTTCCAGATGACCGATTGGACGAACACTTTGTGTTCGTAGAGCGCAATCAGTTGGCCAAAACTGAAGGGTGTGAGCTCATCGATCAGGATCGTCGTGCTGGGATGATTGCCACGATAGCGCTTGTAGAAAGGCGCGGTCTCGTCATCTTCGATAACCGTATCGCCAAGCGCGAGTATGCGGGACTGAGCCAGACAATTTGCAACAGATAACTTGTGATGTCTTTGTAACTCTGAACTGTTGTTGCTTTTATATCGTCGTGCAGGCAGCACAAAATCGCACATCACCGATTCGGTACCCTGGTGCAATAACTGGTAAAACGCGTGCTGGGCATTGGTTCCGATTTCACCCCAAAGTATTGGGCAGGTGTTGTAAGGAATATCGCTGCCGTCGCGGCTTACACTCTTGCCGTTACTTTCCATCTCCAGTTGTTCGAGGTAACTTGGCAAATGGCTCAGGCGGCCATCGTAAGGCAAAATCGCGTGCGCACGAATATTAAGGAAATTAATATTCCAGATGCCGACCATTGCCAGCATAACCGGAAGGTTTTCTGCAAACGGCGTACTGCGAAAATGCTGATCCATTGCATGGGCTCCGGCTAGCATCTTGCGAAATTCTTTCATGCCAATTTGAAGTGCAATCGGTAGTCCAATCGCAGACCACATCGAGTAACGCCCTCCGATCCAGTCCCAGAAAAACAAACGGCTATTGGGTGGAATTCCCCACTCAGCCATTCTTTCCTCGCTCGCCGATACACCGATAAAATGGCGCCGGTTTAATATCTCGTCGCTAATGCTGCTGGCATTTCTTAGCCACTGCATTGCAGTGTCGGCGTTGGACATGGTGTCGATCGTGGTGAATGATTTTGACGATATAATAAACAGCGTAGTCTCGGGGTTGAGTCGTTCCAGCAACTGCGCGATCTGGCTACCGTCCATGGTCGACACGAAATGAATATCGAGTGTAACTGCTTCGGGCAGGAGTGCATCAGACAGTGCCTTTTTTGCCATGAACGGACCGAGATCGGAGCCACCGACACCGATATTGACGATACTGGTAACCGGTAGACCCGAGTAGCCGCGCCATTGGCCGGTATGGAATCTGGAAACGATGTTTTCCATACGTGCCAGGTTGTTCTGAATTTCAATAACAATATCGTCACCCTGGAGGGTTAACTCGCTGCCCGGGGGTAGACGCAGCGCCGTATGCAGTGCAGGTCGGTTTTCCGAGGTGTTTATGGCATCGCCATTAAATAATTTTTCAATCCATGTTGGTAAATCGCATTCGTGGGCCAACTTGCAAAGTTGATCGATGGTTTCGTGATCGACGCGCTGTTTGGAGAAATCCAGCAACAAATCCTCGTTTCGGAGGCTGTAGGTAGCGAATCGATTTTCATCCTGTGAAAACATTTCGCTTAAGTGCAGATTACCGATTTTGATGGCAACCTTGCGCAGCTTCTGCCAGGATTTCTTATCAGTGACTGTCATGAAAGATTTAAACGTCCAGTTGTTTTAGCCAGACCTTTAAAGGTTCCCCTATCTCACTGTGGTTTAACCCGTAAGCGATGTTGGCGATCATAAAACCAAGCTTGTTACCACAGTCGAAAGTTTTCCCAAGCATGCCGTAGGCCTGCACCGGTACTTCATCAAGTAGCCTGTTGATTGCATCAGTAAGCTGAATTTCCCCTCCGCTCCCTGGCTTGGTTTGTGCTAGTATTTTCAAGGTCCGTGCCGGTAGTATATAGCGCCCGATTATTGACTGATTGGAAGGCGATTTCCCGACCTCAGGCTTTTCCACCATACCGATGATGTTGTGACCCTCGCCCGCGGAAAATCCAACATCCCCGCAGTCGACAATACCGTAGCTGCTGACCTTGTCATCGGGGACAGCCTCTACCATAATTTGTGCGGTGTCGCTTCGCTCGAAGGCTTTTACAATGGCTTTCAGATCGGTGGCATGGTCACCATCCCGGTGGTAAATTAACACATCGGGCAAGCTCACCGCAAAGTTATCGTCACCGATCAAGGGTGCTGCGCATAGAATTGCATGGCCGAGTCCGAGGGGTTCGTTTTGACGCACCGACGATATAACAACACCGGCCGGTAAAATATTGCGCACCGAATCCAGGAGACTGGTTTTACCCTTATCCGCAAGTGCCGCCTCAAGTTCGGGGTGAGGTGCGAAGTGATCTTCGACCGCAGCCTTGCCTTCGCGCGTGACCAGGATAATTTCCTTAAAACCGGCCGCAAACGCTTCCTCGATCACATACTGAATTATCGGTTTGTCGACCACGGTTAACATTTCTTTTGGAATTACCTTGCTCGCTGGGAGCACCCGTGTGCCGAGACCTGCCACGGGAATGACAATTTTCGTCAATTCATTCATAAGGTGTCGATTGTTATTGATTCGGTTCTTATTTTAAAGTGATATTCTAGAGTTATTCGACTCGAACAACTAGTCTAAAAATAGCGAGTGGTTATTAAATGTTGGATCATAGCAAAAGTTCGAAGTTAGAATCCTGTTGGGCTAACTGATCCACATTTATTCGGTATCTGTAAATTGCCTGTGGTTTGGAAATTTAAATGATGCAGTTGAATTTGGGTGATCTCCCAGGACGCCAGATATTATTTAAAAAATACTTATATAACATTAATTTAGAGAACCAAGTTCATGTAAATGCTTAAACATTGGCAAATCCAAAAATGACTCCCAACATAGCGATAGCCCTACAATTTACCCTGTTTGGATGATGAATTTGATATCTGTTGTGTGCTAAAAGACAAATTCAAGGCAACAATGGAGAAAAAAACATGAAAGGTATTAAAGTCGGTGGGCTGACAATAGTGGGCTACCTGATCGGAATGCAGCAGGCGTTTGCGGGTACCTTGCCACCCAATGGAGGTATCGTCCCCGAAATTGATGGCGCTGGCGCAATAATCGCCATTGGCCTGGTAGCGGGCCTGGTAGCCCTGGTGCGGGAAAGGTATTTCCGAAAGTAATCCCCGATAACCTGCTTACGGAGGGGTTATTGTTTTTTACCTATCGCGCGCTACTGACCATTTAGCAAACCGCGTCCATACTGCAATGGGTGTCTATCCGATTCTGGTAGAACCAGCCCGACGCTATGGTGTCAGCTAACTTAACTATCTCCATTCGGCTCATCACGCTGACACTGATCATGTTGGCTGAATTGATGGTCGTAAGCCTCGGCTATGACGCCAACCAACCCGGGTTGCTCGCTAGCGGGGAGTGGTACGGATTCCTGTCTTATGCAGGGCAGTTCGCGAAAATGCTGGTCGCAATTCTGGTGTTTTCAGTATTGGGGCTATTACCCCGCCTGCCGCAACACTTTGATGCCCTGAAACAGTCGATTGAGAGCTATCCTTTCCGTTATTTCGCTGTGCTCCAGGTCACTATCTTTGCACTTTTCCTGTGGTGCACATCCGCTATATTCGCATCGGAGGTTGGCTTTAACGATATCTCTGGCGGCCTGGTAGGAGCCTGGCTTGTGATGCTGGTCGCGACCGGTGGATTCTGGTTTCTCAGTCTCGCGCCATTACATTTTTGGCGAACCCTGTTCACTACCGAAACCAGGGTTTTTATGGCCGCGCTTGCGGTCGGTATTTTGGCATGGATGCTGGCAGGTTATGCGCAAGTGCTTTGGACGCCGTTAAGCGATCTGACCTTTCGGCTGTCCGCCACTTTACTCAATCAGCTGTATCCGGAAATATTCGTCGATATCGAATCGAAACAGCTGGGGGTGATGAATTTCATTGTCGGTATCGCTCCAGAATGTTCAGGCTACGAAGGGATGGGTCTGATGGTTGTTTTTACCGCGTTCTATCTATCGATGTTTCGCAATGAATTTCGATTTCCACAGGCATTGTTGTTGTTTCCGATCGGAATCGCAACCATCTGGATTTTCAATATCTTCAGAATCGTGCTGTTGATATCGATCGGGGCTTCGTTTTCACCAGCAGTCGCGATCGGGGGGTTTCACAGCCAGGCGGGCTGGATATCCTTTATTATCGTGATTGTCGCAATCTTGGCGCTCGCCTACCGGACACCCTTTTTCAGTAATTTCCCGAAAATTTCTGTTTCCACCGGCCCTCGATTAACCTTGGCTATGGCCCTGTTGATCCCTTTCGTTGTGTTGCTCGCTTCGACCATTTTCACCAGCGCACTGTCAGCGGATTTCGACTGGTTTTACCCGGTTCGCGTCATTGCGGTCGGGATGGCGCTAGGGATCTGCTGGAGCGCATATCGATTTGCCCGACGGGATTTTAATTTGCTACCCTGGCTCGCCGGAATCGTTGTTTTCGGGTTATGGCTATTGCTGGTGCCCGACGACGCCGAGCAAAATAGCATGTTTACAACCGAATTGTCCGCTGCATCGCAGCCGGCTATGATTTTCTGGTTAGTGTTTCGGTTTCTCGGCGCGGTTATTACTGTTCCGATAGCCGAGGAGTTTTTGTTCAGAGGTTATCTGCTTTCAAGGTTAGCGCGTTGTGAAGTCACTCTTGAAGGCAGAATCACTTTTTCCTGGGTCGCGCTCATTATCTCATCGATTCTATTTGGTTTGTTGCACTCTGCGTGGTTGGCAGGTATTGCGGCTGGACTGATTTATGGCTGGGTTCGGTATCGCAGCGAATCGATCAGGGATGCCGTCATTGCCCATTCGAGCACCAATCTATTGTTATCGGTGTACGTTCTATCGACTGGTCGCTGGTCGCTTTGGTAAGGTTGACGAATTAACATCTGGAAGCACCTATGACTACCGATCAATTGCTCGAGTTTTTCACAAATTACTACATCGCCATGGTCGTCTCCATGTTCGTTATTTTTGTAATTTTCGAAATGATCATTCCGCGTACCAGGCATCATGAAGGGTTGGTTTTCAGGTGGTTTACCAATCTGACCATGGCGGCTTCGATTATGTTGATATTCAATCTCGGTGGCCCCGTACTTGCGTTATTTTCTGCAATGCTTGTCGGCTATATGGATTTCGGGCTACTGAAACATTTGGAACTGTCTTTTTTTCCAGCACTGTTGGCCGGCATCATAATTCTCGACTTAAAACAATATCTGTTTCATCGGATGCTGCATTATTCTGATTTCCTGTGGCAGGTTCACCGGGTGCACCACAGCGATGTCGAAATAGACCTGACTACCGGTTTTCGTTTTCATCCACTGGAAGCAATACTCAATGGGTTGGTGGATATCATGGTAATCATGCTTCTAGGTGTTACTGCGGAGGTAATCCTATTACGACATTTGTTGATTTACTGGGTGAATTTTTTCACCCATGCAAACATTCACCTGTCGCAGGGACTTGATCGATATTTAAAATGGATTCTGGTGACGCCGTCGATGCACCACCTGCATCATGCGATGGCTAAACCAGCCGCTAATCATAATTTCGGTGTCGTTTTTTCTTTCTGGGACAGAATGTTCGGCAGTTTTATGGCAAATCATCCTCAGGCGGGTTCGGAAACCGTGGCAGGGGAATACAGTTATGGCCTACCTGAATATCGCAAATCCGGCAAACTTAACCTTTTGCAATTGTTGTTGATGCCGTTCCAATCGGCTACCGCTGAGCAGAACGAAATTTCAAGCAGGGAAGCGTAAATCCCGACTTGTCCAAGTTGCATGAAAGGACGAACTTCGGGGTAGTTCCCCCGGCAGACGGTGCATTTTGAACCTATATCGGTGGGTTTTTGCATAGTCGATTCTGCCAAAAATCGTAGTTGCCCCTTATCAATTCTTAATCGTTAACTTTTCCTGAACTCAATTTAACCCAAATGGGTGATGCTTAGCATAGGTTGTTAGTGTTAGCTTTTGTTCGCAAGAATTATGGGCATTGCGAAACAGCAGATATCGACAAAAAGATGAATATGAGATCAGAATATTTTGAAGGACACACTTACATAATCGGCCGGGAAGGTCATATTTATCTCAATGATGTATCTGTCAGCAGGCAGCATGCCGAACTAAAAATCGTCGATGGGAGAATACACCTGCGTGACCTGGATTCAACCAATGGCACCTATCTGGTGAGGGGCAATAAGCTGGTTTACTTCCAGGAAGGGTATGTAAGACCGCAGCAGATAATTGTTATAGGGAGCCGACAGTACGAAATTAAGAGCCTATTAACGATCCTGGGTATTTTTGCTGATTTTTGTGAGCAAACTGAACTGAATTTTGAACCCTCGGAAGAAGAAGCCTAGCCCGGACATTTCATGAACTGCCGCGATGATTGCGCAGGACTTTGTTTTCTCGGGAGATTTTCCGAAGAAGTGTCGGACCAATGGATCCGGCCGACGGAGCAAGGTTCCTGAGGAAACAAAGGTCAAGCAAGGGCGCGAGCAGGTTTATGAAATGTTCGGGCTAGTATTGATTAATTCCCCTGTGCAGGGATTGACAGGCGTTTTAAGGGTAACAGTTACACCTGACTCTGTTCAAAAAGTAGTCTCGGCATCAACAATATCTCATACAGGGTAAATTTCGGGGAAAATTCAATGTGATGTGATATCCAGCACAGCAATTTTTCACCACAGCCAGTAATTTCACTTTGTAAGATAATTCAAAACTTAATCGCAACTATATTATGACTGGCGATACTACGGATTCCGACTGGAGTGGTTTCGATTTGTCGGAGTTCACTGATCATAACCTGATAACGGATATTTCCGAGAGGCTTAGATGCATGTCGGGTGAAAACCGGGCCAGGCGCCGACGACAGAAACTTCGCCAGGATCTGGTGCGTGCACACATCGAGAAAAAGCAACAATCAGCGACCTTTCTCAAATCGATATTCGATAAGCTGTTTAAATCCAAATAGCGTACCTCACTTAACGATATGGCTGAAGCCCCCTTCCATCCAGGTTCAAATCTGCAGGAATTGCTCGTATGGAGAAACGTCAGTCACGAGGAATTGGCAGGCATTACGGGAATACCCGAGAAGGTAATCGTTGAGGTAATTGAAAGATGCCGGGGAATCGATCAAACCAAATCGTAAGGCCTCGCTACCTACTTTTGGTCATTCAGCACACTATTGGCTTGAACTTCAAGATCTTTTTGACTGCCGAGAGAGTAGAAATTTAACCGGATAATTCGCTTGTTGACCGATGATGGAACCGTCGTCAACCCTCTCCCCGATGAAAAGAATACTTTATCTTGTGATAATATAATCTTTGTGAAAATGGAGTAGATCGCTTCTATAGTAACCGATGAAGAATAATATGCATACTGGGGCTGGGTTCATGGAAGGTCGAACCTATACCGTCGGTAGAGATGGTCATATCAAGATTGATGATCCATCCGTCAGTAGAGGGCATGCCGAAATAAAATTCATCGGAGGGAGAATTCATCTTCGTGACCTGAGTTCAACCAACGGTACCTACCTGGTTAAAGACAATAAACTAGTTTCCTTCGAGCAGGGATACGTTAATCCAAATCAGCGCCTGGTGATAGGAAGTTGCGCATATACTGTTAAAAGTTTACTCGCGCTAATCGGAGTATTCGCGTCTTTCTCCAAACAAACCGGCCTCGCGATCAAGCTAGCCAGGCCCAGTAAAAAATTAAGACGGGGTTAGCCACGTGACATTCGACGGGAAGGTCTTATCGCGTCGCAATACGCCGAGACCGGACTAAAAATTGGCAGGGGATTGTTGATTTTACCTTGTTTGAGCGATGCGCTGAATACAGCCGCGTGTTAGATTAGATCGATTAAACATGGAGGAACATTTATGGTTATGTTCGCTGAAGACCGATCCTGTGTCACCCAATTCGAATTGGGTGAGATGTTTCAGAAGGATCGTTTTGCTCGGGATTATGGATCAGCCTTCCAGTGGTACTTGCAGTCCGCCAAAAAGGGCTACCGTAGAGCGCAGCATCGACTGGGTAGTATGTATGCACGAGGTACCGGCGTTACGCAAAATTATATCAAAGCCTACGCCTGGTGCATGATTTCAGCATCACAGCATTCGCGTAGAGCGCTATTCAAGCTAAAAATAATCGAACCCTATATGTCCGCTGAACAAATCAATGATGCCAGGAAGCTATCAAGACAGTACTACGAAATGTATATAACACCTTTTGTCAGTGGAAAATCAAATTGAGATTTTGCTTCTCCAGGGTCAGTTCGTAATTTTCCGGGTCAAAAATATTGATCGCCGAATCAAAACGAACCCGGATGCGCTCGCCGACAATCGCGACGAACTCGGGTTCGACCACTAGTTCAAAACAGTAGGGTTGTTGCGGGCATAGATTGTCGACAAACCCCAGCAGATTCACGGTCTTCGCAGCGTAAGTTGATGATGACCACAAAAGCACGATTGCCAGCAACACCCGGCAGGGTCGTAATTTTATCAGGAACCGCTGTGCCACGAGACGGGATTGACGCCTAAGGTGCCAGCTACTCTGCAGCAGTCGCCTTACCGGCAAATTTACCCAGCGCCATGGCCACTTTTTTGAGTACCGCGTCACAACCCTGGGTGTTATGGCGTAATGCCAGGAATTGAGGATCGTTATAAGAAAGCCATACCTGTCCGGCTTCGTCTTGCCAGATCAAAGCTTTTTGCGGCAAATCGATTGCGATGCTGTGACTGCATAACATTAGCGGTGTGCCTACCTTGGGATTGCCAAATATAACAAGCTCGGTCGGGCGAAGGTTCTTGCCCGCTTTTTTGGCGCCGGCCGCGTGATCGATGCGCGTGAATACCGTCATTCCCTTGCTGTTTAGTATCTTTTCGAGGCGATCAGCAGTCACGGCAACCGAATGAACGCTCTTGACGATAACCATGCCTTCTGTCGCAAAAACAGGGGATAGCAACAGGCCGGTCAATATGATGGTTAAAACAATTTTTCGCATTTTGGATTCTCCATGTTTAAACACGGCTATATTAACTTGAATTGACTCAATTCCCAGACAAATTACGCAAACGACCGGAATGTAGTGCATCGACTAGTGGAAGTTTATTGTGCCGGCAAGGTAGAGAACGGTTACCGGAGACCCCCCGGAAACAAAATCATCGCCCAGTTCGTTCAATCGCTCGAATTCGATCCTGAAGTCGTAGTTTTCATCCCAGGAATACGCGAATCCAGCGCCGTAGGTGAAGTCTTCACCATCGTCATCGATCGTGCTGCTGTCGCTGCGGTCGTATTCGGCATTCCACAGCATGTATCCTGCCTTGCCGTAAAAATACCCATAGTCGGTAACAGGAATGATGCCGAGCAGTGAAAAATTGACCCCGTAGGACTTTGCGGTGACGTCGACGACACTACCGCGGTCGCGAATTCTTCCGAGGTCGTGAAACGATACTTCCAAACCGAGGTTTTTGTGTACACGTTTACCGGCATAGATTTTGAAGGCGGTGTCGGTGCCATCGCAATCGTAGCCGGAGTAGCCGCATTCCGAGTCGGCGCTTGAGAAGCCAAGCGCGAATCCGCCATAGAAAGGATAGTTTTCCTGATCTGAGTGCTCGGCCTTTGCCGGTACCACCAAAAATACCAAACAAGCAACGAGGGCCCAGCGATGATTTATGAATGGCATTTTGATATCCTGGTATGGGAGCTTTATTAGACTGCTACGAACGTGCATAAATCGCAACCCGTAGTCACTCATGTACCGAAACTTGATGCTTTAAGGTTAATAGGTCGATACTTCTCCGAAAATACCCCTTTCTTTAGTTAGCGTAACGCGCGACGAAGCGACGCAGAATCTCGCGTGCATAGGGCGTATCTTCCCGGTTAACCGCGACAATTAATTCCTCCGTCTCCTCTGGTGGGAAATAACCATGGTGTTTGTAGGCGAGGATCCGAGTGGTAAAGCCAGCACCGTCACCCTCGGGATGAAACTGTGTCGCGTAAACATTTTCACCCAGCCGAAACATCTGCACCGGGCAGGCCTCGCTGCTGAGCAACAAGGTCGCAGCCCGAGGTACCGCGTCACAGGCTTCCTTGTGGCCGCACAACACCGCGATTTGATCTGGAAAACCCGTTAACAGAACATCGTCTCTCCCGGCATCGGTAATGTTGACTGTGGTGGCGCCGACGGGCTCGCCGAATCGCCTTGAAATTGGAGTTTTCAGGTAGGACCCAAGTAATCCGCAGCCGCAGCAGGCACCGAGAAAAGGGAAGTCCAGTTTCAGGATGTCATCGAACAGACGATTGAAATCAGACTCAATTTTTACCTGGATTTCACTTTTTTGATCCTGCGGTGTACTGATGTCGAAGGGGCTGCCACCAACGATTACCGCGGAATAGTCATCGAGCGAAATCTCGGGAATTCCGGTTTTCTCGATGCGCAGGCGATGGGTGTTGTGCGCATCCAGCTCTCCGTATTTTAAAATAGCCTCGAATTCGCTGTTCGAAGTATCGTCTTCGGGGCGCAATTGCAGAATTAGAAATGGTTTTGTAGCATTCATGAAATGTTACTGGAAGGCGATGGCAGATTCGAAACCGGTATTAGAACAGGAATCCGACCCGTTGTGGAGGTGTTATCCGCTACCATACTGCATTTTATATTAACGATTGGAAAGCGTTAATCAAGCACCCCGGTGACCTGCATCCCGAGGTTGCATGGTCAATTTCTTAACCCGGAATCTTGTTGCAAGTGACGCTAGTGTGGGAAAACCATTAAACTCGAAACCGACCTTTAAATGATAGGCAAACCGATAACAGGGACTGTGCACGATCATTCTGCTAAGGTGCTCTGCCCGATACTGCGAGGATCATTGAAATAGCCATTCATCCCGCCTTCGGGCGCACCGAAAAAGAGCATTCGAATCGGCAGGATTTGCAGAATCTGCAAGCCATGACGCGTTACATCTGGGTCTATCGTGGTCGGGTTATGATCGCGCTGATTTGCCTGATCGTTTCCAAGTTGGCAATGGTCGGGGTGCCGGTTGTGCTCAAGTACATTGTTGATGGGCTCAATGCCGATCCAGCACAGATTTTGGTATTGCCGATCGCGTTATTGCTCGCTTATGGCGTGTTACGTTTTATCAATTCCGGGTTCAACGAATTGCGCGACGCCATTTTTGCGCGGGTGCGTTTCCATGCGATGCGCAGCCTGTCGGTATCGGTGTTGAAACGCTTGCATGAATTGTCTCTGCGCTACCACCTGGAGCGCAATACAGGCGCGATTTCACGCGATATGGAACGTGGCGCGCAAAGTATCAGTTCGATTATGAATTACCTGGTGTTCAACATCGTCCCGACTGCCGCCGAATTTTTACTGGTGTCGGTGATTTTGTTCAGCCAATACGATAGCCTGTTTGCGGGCATAATATTCTTTACTGCGATTTTCTATATCGGTTTCACGCTACTAGTGACAGAGTGGCGCATGCATTATCGGCACGAAATGAACGCCCTTGACTCGAGCGCTAACGGGCGTGCGATGGATAGTCTGATGAATTACGAAACGGTCAAGTATTTCAACAACGAGGACCATGAAATCACGCGATTTAGTGACACCATGGCGATGTGGGAAGAAGCCGCGGTTAAAAGTCAGAATACGATGTCGTTACTAAATTTCGGGCAGGCGGCAATTATTGCAATCGGTGTTACCGGCATCATGGTTCTCGCCGCCCAGGGAGTCGTTGACGAGGAGCTGACCCTGGGTGACCTGGTATTGATCAACACCATGATGTTGCAGCTTTTCCTGCCACTGAGTTTTCTCGGCATTATATATCGCTCGCTGAAGTACGCGCTCGCTGATATGGATATGGTAATCAAGCTATTACAGCTCCCCATCGAGATCAGTGATAAAAGTGGCGCGGTTGATCTCGAGATCAGGCAGGCGAGCATCGAGTTTCGCAATGTCATGTTTCGATACGACCAGGATCGGCGAATTCTCGATGAGGTCGACTTCAAACTCGAAGACGGGGAGAAACTCGCGATAGTGGGGCCGTCGGGTGCGGGTAAGTCAACCATAGCCCGCTTGCTGTTCCGTTTTTACGATATCGACCAGGGAAAAATTCTGATCAGTGATCAGGATATTTCCAGTGTCACCCAGCAGAGTCTGCGCGAAGTAATCGGCATCGTGCCGCAGGACACCGTGTTATTTAACGATTCAATACTATACAATATACAGTACGCCCGCTCTGGTGCCACCATCGAAGACGTCAGGGAAGTCGCCAGACTAGCCGATATCGATGGTTTCATCGAGGCTCTGCCACAGGGTTATGACACCGTCGTCGGAGAACGCGGCTTGAAATTGTCGGGAGGTGAAAAGCAGCGCGTCGCAATCGCACGAGTGTTGCTGAAAGATCCTGCCATCCTGGTGTTCGATGAAGCCACTTCAAGCCTGGACAGCCGATCAGAGAAAAACATTCTCGGCGCATTGACCCGAATTTCCCGCAATAAAACCACGCTGGTCATCGCGCATCGACTTTCGACTGTAATCGACGCCGATCGAATTATCGTGCTCGATAAGGGGCAAATTAAGGAACAGGGAAATCACGATACCCTGATCAAAGCGGATGGTCTTTATGCACAATTATGGCGGATGCAACAAAAAAAAGTCGAGGAACAGCAATGGACGACCTGAGTTCGTGTAGCGCCAGCGAGCCTTTCGCATTGCGAGTGGTAGGCGATGACATGGCGCCTGAATTTGTCGACGGCAACATCATACTCATCGATCCCGGCGGCAGGGTTAAATCGGGTTGTTACGTGGTCGCCAGACACCGGGGTGAGATGATATTCAGACAATTGTTTGTCGAACGCGAAATTTATCGCTTGCGGGCTGTTAACGGTGATTTGCCGGAAATACCCCTGACCGGAGGCCTCGATGACATTGTCGGCGTGATAAGTCAACGTTCGGGTAAACGACGCAGCGAACACAAACGCTACGACATCTGAATTCCCGGTTAACGCTGCTTTCGAATCTTATCTTTTCGGTGAATCTAATAGCCCTTCCCGATGCAAGCCCACAAGGTTCCAGAATAAATCTAACCCGGAAAATTCATAAATCATGCACAATCTCATTAGTCTATTGATTCCACAAGCAATATTTCCTCAGTCACTCGTAATCGCGGATACGAGGTTTCTTCGGAAATTTCCTTGTGAAATCCCATTTCTTTATGAAACCAATGGCCTGCGCGATCTTTGCGCAGATTTATGAAATTTCCGGGCTAATGCATTAACAGAGTGATTAATATAAAAATGTGCCTTCGATTCACCGTATACTCCGTGAATCTTCCCGGGAGCAGCTACATGTCAGACGATAATCGTGAACAGGCCCTCGATTACCATCGCAAACCGACTCCCGGTAAATTGCGTATCGAGGCAACCACGCCGTTAACTTCGCAACGCGATCTCGCCCTGGCTTACTCCCCCGGGGTTGCTTACCCCTGCCTCGAAAATGAAAAAGACCCGCGAGCCGCGCGTGAGTACACCTCACGCGCCAACCTGATCGGGGTCGTGACAAAGGCACCGCGGTCCTCGGGCTGGGTGATATCGGCGCCATGGCGGTCAAGCCGGTGATGGAAGGCAAAGCGGTGCTATTCAAACGTTTTGCCGGCACCGACGGGGTGCCGATTGGCCCGATCCTGCTGGGCTGTGACATTGCTGCACACATTGTGACACCCGGCACCACGGTACGTGGACTGGTCAATATGACCGCTATCGCGGCGGCCAGAATCGGGGCCGAGGAAAAGTAGACATGCATCTGGTAATTGTTCTTCTCGCTGCCCTGACATTTTTCGTTTACCTGACCCTGGGCGTTCGACGGAATCCGGATAAGCGCAAAATGTTTTTTCTATTAGTGTTGATTGACCTTTGGTTGAGTGGCGTTTTTCTCTACCTGCTTGTCACCGCGGTTATGCATTAAAATCGATTTCGATCGCTAAGGTGAGCTGTCGTCGTTCTTGAAATTCTGTATATCGACTTAACGATAATCGAGAAAGCCTAGGCGGATTTATACTTTTCAGGTCTATTTAAAACCTAGGTGTTCGGCCGTCGTACTGACGGCGATCTTGCTGCCTACTGGAGATTCAATATGAGTTACACGCAATATTCACCTGGACGTCAACGCCTGCAACGTAGCGAGCTGGCGGTGCCTGGTTCCAACCCGGAAATGTTCGAAAAAGCAGCCGGCAGCGCGGCCGATTACGTGTTTCTGGACCTCGAGGACGCGGTATCACCAGGGGATAAGGTTCAGGCCCGCAAGAACATAATTGAGGGGCTGAATGACATTGACTGGCGCGCCAGGGGCAAAACCATATCGGTAAGAATCAACAGCCTGGATACGCACTACATGTACCGTGACCTGGTCGATGTCGTCGAACAGGCGGGTGCTTGCCTGGATACGATACTGATTCCCAAGGTTGGGGTGGCGGCAGACGTTTATATGGTTGATGCGATGCTGACCCAGATCGAAACCGCCAAGGGCTTCGACAACAGGATTGGGCTGGAAGTACTGATCGAAATTACCCTGGGCATGGTGAACGTCGATGCCATCGCTACCTCGAGTCCGCGTATGGAGGCAATGCATTTTGGGGTTGCTGACTATGCCGCGAGTTGTCGTGCTCGTACCACCAATATTGGCGGTCTGAATCCGGAATACCCCGGAGATCAGTGGCATCACGGCCTATCGCGTATGCTGGTTGCCTGCCGTGCTTATGGTTTGCGTGCGATCGATGGCCCGTTTGGTGATTTCAACGATCCGGATGGTTACCTGGAAGCCGCCAGTCGTGGTGCCGCCATGGGCTACGAGGGCAAGTGGGCGATTCACCCATCGCAAATCGAGCTTGCCAACCAAACCTTCTCACCGCATGAATCCGAGGTTGAGCGCGCGCGGCGTATACTGGTCGCGCTGGAACAAGCTGCGGCTCAAGGTAAGGGTGCAGCGCAACTCGACGGGCGTATGATCGATGCGGCTTCCGCGCGTATGGCCGATAACATTGTCAACACCGACGCCGCCATCCAGGCAAAACAGTAATCGTTACCCAGGCAGGAGAAATTCAATGGATATTCATGAATACCAGGCGAAAGCGATACTGGCGGATTTTGGTATGCCAATCGCCAAAGGCGGCATTGCCTACAGTCCCGAACAGGCAGTCTACCGCGCCAAGGAACTCGGAGGCGAGAAATGGGTCGTCAAGGCCCAGATTCATTCGGGAGCGCGAGGCAAGGTGGGTGGTATCAAGGTTTGCGAGAGTGAGAATGAAGTTATGGAGGCAGCCAATGAACTGCTGGGACGCCGTCTTGTAACCAATCAAACCGGTCCTCAAGGCAAGTTGATCGGGCGTTTATATATCGAAGAAGCAACCGATATCGAACGCGAAATCTACATAGCCTTCGTGCTCGATCGTTCTTCTGAAACCATCATGTGTGTGGCATCGCCCTCAGGTGGCATAGATATCGAGGAAATTGCGAACACCGACCCGGATTCAATCCTGCGCGTTGCCATCGAACCTGCCGTTGGGATGCAGGAATTTCAGGCCCGTGAGATCGCGTTTGAGCTCGGCATAGATGCCGGTCAAATCGCCGAGGCGGTGAAATCGCTGAAGGCTTGCTACCGGGCGTTTCGTGATCTTGACGCTACCATGGTCGAAATCAACCCGATGGTAGTGACCAGTGATGGTCGAATCATCGCACTCGACGCCAAAATGGGTTTCGATGACAATGCACTGTTCCGTCGTCCGCAGATTTCGGAGCTACGCGACAAGTCGCAGGAAGACGCGCGTGAAATGAACGCTGCTGACCGAGGTTTGAGCTACGTCGGTCTCGATGGTAATATCGGCTGCATTATCAATGGCGCCGGGCTTGCCATGGCAACCATGGATATGATTAAACATGTCGGCGGCGAGCCCGCAAATTTTCTCGATATCGGCGGCGGTGCGTCGCCCGAACGGGTAGCCAAGGCGTTTAACCTGGTATTGTCGGATGAAGGTGTCGATGCGATTCTGGTTAATATTTTCGCCGGTATAAACCGCTGTGACTGGGTTGCCGAAGGCGTGATCCAGGCGATGCGGAAACTCGATGTACCGGTTCCCGTGGTGGTGCGCCTGTCGGGCACCCATGTTGAACTCGGGAGGCGGATTCTTGCCGACAGCGATGTTGATCTGATTACCGTTGAAACGCTTGCCGAGGCGGCCGAAAAGGCAGTTGCTGCGGCAATGTCGCATCAGGCCAAAAATGCCGGTACCGGCGAGGATCGACCATGAGTATCTTTCTGGATGAATCAACACCGGTCATGGTACAGGGATACACCGGTCGTATCGGCAGCTTCCATGCCCAGCAGATGATTGACTACGGTACCAACGTGGTTGGCGGGGTAACGCCCGGAAAAGGCGGTGACAAACATCTAGACCGCCCCATTTTCAACACCGTCAAAGACGCGGTACGCGACACCGGTGCCGAGGCGAGCGTGGTTTTCGTACCGCCACCGTTTGCGGCAGATGCGATTATGGAGGCGGCGGATGCCGGTATTCAATTTTGCGTGTGCGTCACCGATGGGATTCCCGCACAGGATATGATGCGTGTTAAACGCTATATGCGCCGCTACAAGCGCGAAAACCGCATGACCCTGACGGGCCCCAACTGTGCCGGAACCATCAGCCCCGGCAAAGCCATGATGGGCATCATGCCCGGACATATTTACCTGCAGGGTAAGGTCGGTTTGATCGGGCGCTCAGGGACACTCGGTTATGAAGCGGCTTCACAAATGAAGGCCATGGGTATTGGAATTTCAACCGCTGTCGGGATCGGCGGGGATCCCATCAACGGCAGCGCGTTTCGTGATCATCTCAAACGCTTTGAACGAGATCCGGAGACAGACCTGGTGGTTATGATCGGCGAAATAGGTGGGCCCCAGGAAGCGGAGGCCGCGACCTATGTGCGTGATGGCATGACAAAGCCGGTGCTGGCTTATATAGCGGGCCTGACTGCACCCCGGGGTCGTACCATGGGGCATGCCGGCGCAATTGTTACCGGTGCGGGTGAATCGGCCGCGGAAAAAGTAGAAATTCTGCGTGAAGCCGGAGTTGGAATCATCGTCAGGCCGTCAGAATTCGGAATTGCAGTTGCCGAGGCGCTGGCAAAACTCTAGCGCGCATTTCTCGCCACCAACGGTGGTGAGAAATGCGCTCTGTTGTGGAAAGGTCCAAAGGCATGCGGTCACGGGAATGACACAGTAGGCAAACCCAGGGCAGCGATGCTTTAAATCCAGCGATTGAGGCTCGATTCAAACTCTTCACGGCTGATTTCGATGGCGCCGAGTGACTGAAGATGCGCAGTCGGCAGTTGGCAATCGATCATTTTATAATTACCGGAATCGACCAGGTACTTGAGGCATAGTTTTGATGCATTGGCCTTGTGGCTGAACATGGATTCGCCGAAAAACACCTGGCCGAGCACAATGCCGTAAAGCCCTCCGACGAGCTTGTCCTGGTCACGACATTCGATCGAATGCGCAAAACCTTGGTGATGCATTGCGATAAAGGCATCAATTATTTGTGCATTGATCCAGGTGCCTTTCTGATTTTCGCGTTCTGTGGCGCAGGCTTCGATAATGGCATTGAATTCCTGGTTCACGGTAATCTGATAGCGCGCCTGGCGCGCGAGCTTTAGCAGGCTCCTGCTCTGATGAAAGCGACCAGGGTACAGCACCGTGCGCGGAGCAGGTGACCACCACAGTATCGGTTCATTTTCACTGAACCAGGGAAAAATGCCCTGTCGATAGGCGATTACCAGCCATTCGATACTGAGTTTGCCACCGGCGGCAAGCAGACCTGCCGGATCGGTGAGCACTGCCGTGGTGTCCGGAAAATGCGGAATTGATGTTGCTTCCAGCCAGGGAATCATTTATGAATCAATGAATTACATAGTTTAATTAAGGTTAAACATTATCACACTGTAGCTTTAAAGGGTGAATGTTTGAGTAGGTCGGCGCGGTAGTTTTGAATATGACGACGTTCTTGCCGCAGGAACTGTTCAATGGCTTCGCGAAACTGGGGGTGCGCGATCCAGTGACCCGACCAGGTTAAGGTTGGCAGAAACCCACGGGCCAGCTTGTGTTCTCCCTGGGCACCGGGATCGAAGCATTGCAGTTTCTCCGCGATGCAATAGTCGATGCCCTGGTAGTAACAGCATTCGAAGTGCAGATTACGGAAATACCGATTACAGCCCCAGACGCGGCCATAGAGGTGAGTTTTGCTGCGAAAAAACAGGGATGCCGCAACCATGTCACCCTGGTCACGAGCGCTGGCGACGATTACCTGGTCTGGCATCTGTTTGCCCAGGTGCTGGAAAAACGCCCGGGTCAGGGTCGCGGTGCCATATTTTCGGTCGTATATGCCGGCGTAGAGATGGTGAATGCGTTGCCATTCGACAGAACTAATGCTGCCGCCCGGTTGCATGATGATGTCCAGCTTCTGAGATGCAGCGCTACGACGTTCTTTTCTGATATTTTTGCGTTTGCGTGAATTCAGCTTCGACAGAAAGTTTTCGAAATCCTGATAGTTATCGTTTTGCCAGTGAAACTGCACGTCGTTACGTAACATCAGGTCCCATTCACTGAGTGTTTCAACAACGTCTCTTTGCGCAAACAATACGTGCCAGGAACTCAAATTCTGATCGTTACAAAAATCCTTGATCGCCTGGCACAATAATTTAAGTAAGACTTTCTGATCTCCCAATTCGGTAGCCAACTCGAGGTTCATTAGAAAACGGTCACCGGTAACCGGGGTATAAGGAATTGCAGAAACCAGTTTTGGGTAATAATCGAGTCCGCTACGCTGGTAAGCGTTAACCCATGCGTGGTCGAATACCAGCTCACCGTAGGAATTGGTCTTGATGTAGCAGGGAATAGCCGCAATCAGTTGATGCCGGCGATGAATCAGGAAATAAACCGGGTGCCAACCGAATGGCTCGAGACAATCATGCAGTTCGAGCCCGTAAAGGAAACAGTGGCGCGTGAAGGGATAGTCGCAGTTACCGAGCGCATCCCAGTCGCTAGCCGGGACTTCGCTTAAGGAGTGAGTGAC
>CAZAVY010000035.1:0-31485 GCA_964488685.1 uncultured Gammaproteobacteria bacterium | reverse complement strand
TGTGCAAGGCTTCGGGGGAGTAAACCTGGTTGCCCATGTGACTGGAGGCCTGGCCGGTTATGCCTATGGTCGGCTCTGGCTCGAAGATCGAAAGCTTGAAGTCAGTGACGAACTGGCCGATGAGATCGAGGCAATGCGAATCCAGCAGCGTCATGGTAAGACCCGGGCCGAGGCTCACCGCTACAAAAAAGCCACCGATCCAGCCATCGCCGAACGCCAGCGCTCGCGCGACCACGATCAATTTATGGGACGGGCTTATCAAATGGTCAAGACCAATCGCGATAGCGAAGCGATACTCGAATTGCTTTCGCGTTACGATCAGCAAACACCGTTTACCGAACTCGAGCCGATCTTCGAAAGAGTCTTCGATTGGGGGCCTTCACGGACCCTTGCCTGCCTGGGCCGGCTGATGATCCAGATTCTGGACCGAGAGAATCGTCATGGACGCGCGTTGATTTATATTGAACGTTGCCAGTCCCTGGCCCCGCAATTCCTGTTACCCGATGTTTCCCGAATCCTGTTTTACGCGCAAATGGCGCTCGATACCGGAAAACCGGAGATTGCCAGGAACCTGCTGAGCGATGCCACCACACGTTATGGAGCGCTGGTAAACGCCGCGCAATGTAACCATTTGCTGCAACAGGCGAACTAGCCCGGGTGCCAGGTCCGGTTATTTTATATTAGCTTGCAAGGTGATTTGAACTTCATCCGACGCGGCGACGAGGCGATGTATAAACTCCATTTTCTGATATCCGAGGGTATAGACCGTTAACCGGTATTCACCGTTACCGAGGTTGGTGAATGCAAATTTCCCGTTGCTATCGGTTCTTTGTGATCGATACTGTAAATACTCGACCCTGTCCTGGTTAAAGGTTTTATCCAGGGTTACCATGGCTTTCTCCAGTGCAATCCCGTTTTCGTCGAATCTCCAGCCCGTCAGGAAGTTACCCCCTGGTCGATCGTAAGTACCAGGTTGCGATACCCACTACCGCTTAGCACCAGCCCAGTAATCTTGAAAAAATTGGCCCCACGGGTTGCAAAGCTGACCTCCCCAAGAGGGGAATCCTTGAGTGAAAAAAATCCGGAGGAATCGCTGACGATTTTACGGGAATGAACGCCTGTCGTGACATTGCTGATATAAATTTCGAAATTGCCTACCGGGGTAGATTCTCGATTCAGGATCGTACCGTCGATATCGACCCGGGTCAGAGCCTTGAGCATGATAGTGATATGCTGCGGATTCTGCGCCAGCAATAAACTTGAATCCTGATAAACAAGATACCCGGGAGTCAATTTAGCCGTCAGATTGTAACGCTCACCCGCGCGCGCCTTCGAATTCGAAGTTTCCGCGTTCGTCGGTAAACACTGTCAGGTAGTAACTGTCGACGGCGTTGACCTTCACCGCAGCCATTTCGAGGCCGACACCAATATCGTTGCCAACCCATCCTTGCAGATTTACCGAGTCGACGGCGTCGTCGAGCCTGACATCGAGTTCGTGGATCGGCTGCTGCAACAATTCCGCCTTGCCCAGCTTGATACGTATGCCGCTAAATCCGCTGTGCAGGAATTGCAGCACCGGGTAGCGGTGCCCGGGCATGTCCAGCAGGATCCTGTAGTATCCAGCGACGTCGCTGCGGGCGCTGAAGAAGTATCGCTCCTCGGTTATCAGGGCGTTTTCAATGGGCCTGTTTTCCCGGTCCAGAACACGGCCGAAGACTTCCAGCAGTTGGTGCCCACCGGGGCTGTGGCCGGTTGGTGAGGCGAGCTGATCCGATGAATTCGATTCAGCTGTAATCGCCATTATTGAAGCGCCAGCCGACTGATCGGAATGCACTTCGAGCGATTGGTAAACTGATGTAACCTGTTTCGGTTCCAGTAACAGTTTGAACGCGATTAGCAGGTACAGGGAGAGCGCAAGCAGTGTAACTATTGCGATCGAATTTACGAGCCGTTTGAAGGTCATCGGATTCTCGGGGGACGGTAAATCACCCTGAACGAACCATTAACATGGGGTTGGAGTTTACGGTAGATATTGTTTGGTTTCGTTTTCGAAACCAGCATCAGCAACCGGCTACTCAAATCAGGTTAAACGGGCGATGTGGCAACAGCGAGAATACCGTAGGGGTGATACCACCTAATCCGGTTACCGGAGTGGCAGGCATGCGGGCGCACAATCTAAGGCTTCGATTGCAATCGCTAATGGCATATACTCTGCTGTAGAAAAGCATGATTTATTCCTAACCCGGAGATTTCATGAACTGCCGCGATGATTGCGCAGGACTTTGTTTTCTCAGGAGATTTTCCGAAGAAGTGTCGGACCAATGGATCCGGCCGACGGAGCAAGGTTCCTGAGGAAACAAAGGTCAAGCAAGGGCGCGAGCAGGTTTATGAAATGTTCGGGCTAAATATCAATATAACAAAAGAATGGAATCCTGGGCATGGGAAATGCAACTCAAACAGGGGAACAGCTGGATGAGTTCGGCGCGGGTGAATTTGTCATTTACGCCGATTTCAACTGTCCGTACTGTCACGCGCTAAATGAACGCCTGCATGCGATGAACCTCGAGTCCCGGGTTGATTATCGCGGAATCCAGCACGCGCCGAAGATTTCCAGTAAACAGGTCGGTTTGGAAGTGCTCAGTGGGCTTTCGGCCGAAGTCACCGAGGTACGGCGCAGAGCGCCATCCACGCAAATCAATGTCCCCATGTTTCGTCCCAATTCGGGTGCCGCGACCAGGCTGCTGAATGCGATTGGGAAAAGCGATCCGGCGAAGGTCGATCAACTGCGTCGCGGCATATTTCGCGCTTACTGGGTCGAGGGTCAGGATATTTCCGGGATCGACTGTCTCAAATCAATTCTCGAGGAACTCGATATCGAGTTACCCGCGCCGGATGCGTTCACCGATAAAGAACTGTTTGAATGGCAAAATCAATGGAACAATAACCCTGAATATGATCGGAGTATCCCGATTATTATCAGCGATCGCGGAGAAACCATAGTCGGATTTCCGCTCCAACCCGAGCTGGACTCGTTCCTGAATACCGGTTCGCTGATATCCGACAATGTCTTGCACGGGGTTTGTGTAGAGGAAGATTTACAGCGGATCCTGGTGCTCGACAACGACCTGCCAAGCCTGCAAATGGTAATCGAGCAAATGCGCGGGGTTGAGGTCGAAATTGCCGAGGATTTTGCCGGGCTGGTTGAGGCCGCGTTGAATCATGGCATGCCGGACCTGGTACTCGTCAACATGGCTTTAATCGGCGGTGTTGCAGATACTGATTGGTGGCGAAATTCGACCGATTCTGATTTTGATTCCGCGGTACCGGTCATTTTTATTTCCGATGATAAATCCACCGAGGCCGAGATTAATGCCTTCGAGGCCGGGGCGGCCGATTTCATTGCCAGGCCATTTCATCCGAAGGTGTTACAGGCACGCCTGAACCTGCATTTACAGGCACGACGATCACAGCAACAACTCAATAAAATTGCGCGTGTAGATGCGTTGACGTCGGTATGTAACCGTCGCGAATTCGATTTGCGCCTGATGTCCGAATGGGGCCGGGGTGCGCGGGCCGGGCAATCCCTGGCATTGTTGATGATCGATGTCGACAAGTTCAAGGAATATAATGACCGGCATGGTCACCTGCGTGGCGACGAATGCCTGGTTACCGTTGCGCAGATTCTCAATAGCTGCATGCAACGCTCGAGCGACCTGATCGCGCGTTACGGTGGCGAGGAGTTTGTCGTATTGTTGCCGGAGTCTGATATTGGAGGCGCGTTCAAGGTTGCGGAGGATTGTCTGGCCGCGATTGTCAAAGCCAGGTTAGCGCATATAAATTCAGATGTGGCACCTCATGTCACGGTGAGTATAGGCGCTGCGGCGATGCTGCCGATTTACGAGAGAAGCAGCACGCTTTTGATCGAACAGGCTGATATTGCTCTTTACCAGGCCAAGCAGAACGGACGCAACCAGATTGTCCGTTTTGGAGACTAGACATCATGTTTTAACTTCCCTGTCGAAAACATGAAGTCTGATGTTTTCGACAAGAATGGTTCCAGAAAAAAGCGTTCTATAACAATTCGTTGCAAGTTAAAACATATCAGCCCGTTTTTCCCGCTCGTCTCGTCACCATCCCCTTAGTTTGACAGACTGTTAGTAGCGCAATCGGTCTAGCAGATAATCCGCTAACCAGCTTCCTAACCGCGGTTGCGCCAGGTAACCATAGGATTTGTGCGGGTTACGCTTCTCCCGGTTGCGGTTCGCGGGATGAGTTACTACTTCGAACGGATTATGTAAATCGACATAGTCGATGCAGCGATACCTCCGGCCGGGCGGGAACAGTTTTAACTCGCGCATTGGCGTGTAAAAAATATCACTGAAGTTTTTCTGATGCGAAACCACGTCGCCGAGGCAGGCATAGTTGTGCCAGAAGTCTATATTGGTTGGAAACCGGCGTAAACTGTGGTCTTCGTGGTGCCTGGCAAACAATAATTCTCTGACCGAACGGTCACCCAGCGGTGAGCCCATCGTAATGAACATTTTTACACGGTTGTTTTTGTATTTTTTAAAGCCGGCTGTGTTGCGATGCGAAAACCTCCACAGCACATCATAGCTGATAAAAGTTCCCATGCTATGGGCAAGGACGATGGGTTCGCGTCCTTCGTCCCAGGCTCGCCGCAGGGCGGATTCCAGCGGCGCACGGATTTGATCGGAAATGAATTGATCCCTGCTGTAAAGTTCGGTTTCGCGCAGGAAACTGATCATTACATTGTCTTTGACCGCCAAAGCTCCGGCCAGCAACTTTAACAGGTCGAGACCACGATCCAGGAAAAAACTGGTTGCCTTCTCACCCATGCCGACATGAAATCTGCCTTTGACCTCGCATCGCTCGGCAATGACTTTTTCCACCTGCACCTGCAGTTTTTTACGGTAAGCGGCATCGTCGGGAATATGATGCGGGATGGCGTCAGCCCAGTACGCGGACTCAAATACATCGGCTTCGGCATCGAGCTTTGCGGCCAGCCGACGTTGGCTGACACGGATGTTTTCGGTCAAGGTTCGGCGCCATAATTGGTGAGAAAAATTTCGCGGCGGTTTGGATCCCAGACCGTGAACCATGATGATTTTCTTGTTTGCGATCTCGACCGGCATGGGTAACCCCTTTGGCTTACATTTTATTCGTTTGCCCTTTACCGCAGCCGGTCATATTACCGATCTCGAGATCAGCGCAAGTACCGATACAGGTAATTGGCTATCGCAACATCATAATGGATCCCTGTTACGAGATAAAAGCCTTAATAGTAACCGTTAATTGCCTGTTAGACTCCACCCATGTTTTCTTACTGAGCAAATTTGTCGCCGATCATGGGCGGATTTTTGTGTTTACCGGCGCCGGCGTGAGTACCGCATCCGGGATTCCCGACTATCGCGACAAGCAGGGCAACTGGAAGCATCGCAAGCCTATGGAATTTCGTAACTTCGTCGATAGTCACCAGGCCAGGCAGCGGTACTGGTCGCGCTCATTTGCAGGCTGGGGGCGATTCGACCGTGCCCAGGGTCCGGCAATGCTACGAAAGTCTCGCCACTGCCGATTCGATGTTGATTGTGGGCTCTTCGATGATGTTGCACTCGGGTTTTCGCTTTGTGCGCGAAGCGCGGCGCCTGGGCTTACTCATTGCGGCCGTAAATAACGGCAAAACACGGGCGGATGAGTTACTGGGGTTCAAGATCAACGGTGATTGTGGAACCGCGCTCAATGCAGTGCTGGATCAGATAGACCCGGAGCTCGCGCTACCTGCTGACAAAACCCGGTGGCAATATAGGTAGTCGGGGTTATAGGTCCAGCTGTGACGCAGTACTCATATAAAATCGGACATCGGTCACAACCCGGGACAGTTGCTGCTCAAACTGTGAAGAAAGTCGCAATCGGACCGGTAATGAGTCACAGATTAGTGCCGGGCAAACTTCTATAAAGCCTCTTCAAATTTAAGTTGAGGTATACCATGAGCCAGACAATTACCCATATCGATCCGCTGTCGACCCACTGTGTTTTGAAGCATATGGGACTCATGATCGATGAGATTAAACTGGTACGATCGATAATAAATCTCAATGAACAGATGCGGATGGATCGGGTTACACGACTCGAATCGGAGCGTAAACGTTACCTGGTTTCTGAATTGCGCTTTCAGAATCAGCGTTTACTCTCCCTGCGCGAGAAAGCCAATGAAAGTTAGCCCGAACATTTCATAAACCTGCTCGCGCCCTTGCTTGACCTTTGTTTCCTCAGGAACCTTCCTCGGCCGGCCGGATCCATTGATCCGACACTTGTTCGGAAAATCTCCCGAGAAAACAAAGCCCTGCGCAATCGTCGCGGCAGTCCAGGAAATCTCCGGGCTAGCTGAAAATTAATCGTCGCTGCCACGGAAGGTGGACTCTTCTTTGTTTCGAGCCTGTCCGGACTTCGAGTTGCGCGGGCACAAAAAACGCTTGGAACAGAGATTGGCATCGGTAAGTTATTTAAATTCGGGGATTATTCAATTAAAGTTCCGCAATGCCGAAATTGCCGACCCGCATTGCATTTACAACCCTGCTGATCACCTTGGTTTCCAGTGGCTGCAGTTATTATCAAAAATATGATTACGGCAAGGTGGCCGGATCCCGACTCGACAAAGCCCTGGTAACGCCCATCGATCTGCCCGTTTCCGCACCATCGATAAGTCAACGTTTCCGGCCAGTGGGCGTGTCATCGCAGAATGAACACAAGGGCTTCGACATCATCGTTCCGGATCGGACTCCGGTTCTCGCGGCGGCTGGCGGCGAGGTCAGCCGGGTCGCCCGGTCAATTTTGTTTGGTAATCAGATCATCTTGAATCACGGCCGTAACGCTGTCGGCTATCGCATTCAAACCCGTTATTTTCACCTCGATCAGCCACTGGTAATCGAGGGTGAAAAGATACGTCGTGGACAGCTGGTCGGTTATACCGGTGCAACAGGACTGGCGGGAGTGTTTCCGCACCTGCATTTTGAAGTGCATCGGTTGAATGAAGCCGTCGCGCCGATCGCATTCAAGTTTCTGGATCCGCAGTTATTCTGGGTCGACGGGGTCGGAAAGATCACCTGCTACGATAACCGGCGCGAATATTCCGAATCGCCTGTCAGGTTAACTTATCCGGTACCCTGTCGTGAGATCGGCTGGCAGTAGATATGCAGCTGCGATATTACCTGGAGCTGGTTGCGCAACGGGCAATCGATTATTGTTTCATGGTCTTGCCGCGTCGCAGGCCCCGGTTACAGCCTGTTATTGATTGCAAGCTGATTTCTCATCGCGGCGAGCACGATAATGTTGGGGTCAGGGAAAATACCATGGCTGCATTTACCGCGGTTGCCACAGCAGGGGTCTGGGGCATCGAGCTGGATGTTCGCTGGACCCGTGACCTGCAGCCGGTCGTGATTCACGATGCCGATACCGGCCGGGTATTCGATGTCGAGCTGGAGGTGGCGCAAGTGAGTTTGCATGAATTGCGACAACGGCTTCCGGATATCCCAACGCTGTCCGAAGTGGTTGAAAGCTTCGGCGGTCGGGTCCACTTAATGGTCGAGCTAAAGCCTGGAGAACCCGGGGCTCTTGAAACAAGGAACGCACGGTTGCGTGAAATTTTTGCCTCGCTTAGGCCTGCCGTTGATTATCATTTTCTCGCGTTGCAATCCAGCCTGTTCGAGATGGTCACCTTTGCCGGGAATAAAGCCTGCCTGCCGGTGGCAGAGCTAAACCTGGATCATTTGAGTAGAGCCGTATTAGATTCCGATTTCGCTGGAATTTGTGGCCAGTACCTGTTGTTAAACAAAACTATAATCGGTCGACATCATCAGCGTGGACAGCGCCTGGGTAGCGGTTTCGCCGCGTCAAGATTTTGTTTCTATCGGGAGTTGAATCGTGGCGTAGACTGGATTTTCACCAATCACGCGCTCAAGCTCAATGCTATCCGGCAACAATTACTGCGCCGTTGATATTCGGGGCTGTTTCGCTAATTCTGTAACAAGACCGTCAAGCAGGTATTCCCGGTGATTGGCCCCGGTGGCGCCAATCGTACATTGATTAAAGGGGCATGCATAAACTCAAAATCGGTCGCGTTATTGAAGCTCACGGCCAACAATTTTGTTGCTTGGCCGAGGTAAACCCGGCCGAAACAACCCCACCCGGAATAATTGGGATGTACTGCAACAACTCCCCGGGTTAATAGACAAGCCGAAACACAACCGATTTAAGGATCCGGTCTATTGGAGACTTACAAAATCTCCTAAAACGGCCTCGAAATGTGTTCGTTCCGGATAGTCGTTCCTGGTTTTGTATTTGAGACGGTGATCGGTACAGGTCAAGGCGCGAACATCGGGTTGGTCGCTGGATTTGAGAATTAATTCCGTACGAAAATCGATACCGTAAGAAGGTGAATAGTATTGGTCATCGTTGTTGGCATAAATTGTCGGGTTGTGTATAAAGTCGTTATAAAGGCGAACTCGCGACACGGTAAACGTACCGGGGACAATTTTTAACTGCGGTTTGCCTGCTTCCTGGTATCGGTGCATAACAACGCTGCAAAACATCTGGAATTTATCTATCTGGGCTTGCGAGACTATTCTGCGATTTTGTATGTAAATTCGATTCTGATCGAGGGCTACATTTGCGGTGATGTTCATTTGCACCCGGGAACCAATCGGTACTGCGGGTTGGTTCGGATAGTTATGAGTCATACCAGCGCAGGCTGTTAAAGCGCCGCCCAGGGTCAGTAAAAAAATAGTTTTTGCAAACTGAATTACCTTGTTGCGCATAGCCTGTTCCTCCTGAGAAACTATTGGACAGGCGATTGTCGAAAAAGTTTGTAACCACTTCAAAAACGCGATGGTGATTACCATAGAGGGATAAAACGCAAAAGGCCGGATCGGAAATCCGGCCTCATCTGTTGTCAGGGAAGGAGTATTAGCCCAAACATTTCATAAAAGTCCTGCGCAATCATCGCGGCAGTTCATGAAATCTCCGGCTTAGGAGTACCACCCGGCAGTTATTTCACCCCTGCAGTCCCGGACTCAATGGGGGATAGTCGCCGAAAAAGGATCGGTCCGAGTTTCGGATACTGGATCTGCTGAAGACAGTTGTTGCTTAACCTTCGTTATAAAAGCATCGGTTGAATTATGTGTGGATTTGTTGTCGGATGCCCCGGCGTTGGGGGGTATTACGACAGTACTGGTGAACTCGTCTTCTTCGGGTTCGGGCTTGTCTTCAAGCGAAGCATCGACCGCCCCCAGGTCAAAATCAACCGGTGGTTTGGGTGGTATGACTTTAGCCGCGGCGGGTTTTGGTTCGGTCACTGAAGCGGGTTTGGCCATTGATGGAATGGGCGCCGATCCCAGGGGCGCAACCGGGGCTGTGGAGCGCGATGGTTGCGGATCTTCAACCGGCGGTGGCACGGGTGCCGACGCGAATGGTGACGGCTTGTCGAAGACCGCTGCCTGGGCCGGGGACTCTGCTGCTGCCTCGGCTGGGGTCGATTCCGGAATGGCTGCCGATGCGAATGGTGACGGCTTGTCGAAGACCGCTGCCTGGGCCGGGGACTCTGCTGTCGCCTCGGCTGGGGTCGATTCCGCAATGGCTGCCGATTCCGTATCTGTTGCTGGCGCGTCAGGTGGTGCTGGTTGGGATTGCGATAACGCCCCATCGGCTGCCGCTGCGATCACCGGGGCACGATCCATGGCCGGCGCAAAGCGTTGTTTGGCCGGCTCGGAATCAACCGCGTTATCCGTTTTCGCCAGGCTACTAATGATGCCCACATCACCAATCCCGATTTCAAACTTTGGCGCGGCGAACTGACCTAAATAGGCATTGAGGCTAGGCTTCAGTCCATAACCATCAGAAGTGACATTCAAACGTCGATTCAGTAGGTACAATAGTTGCAGTACGATTAATCTGATCGGCGCGTCGTCGTTACCGATGCCCAGCATTTCGCGATTACTCAACGCCAGTGGTGCGGCATTGCGCCAGGCGTAACAGCCCTGGGTTGCGATTACCGCGGGTAGGGACTTCATCGGCGTTTCGATACCCGCGGCAATTCGATGATTGATCCAGAGCTCGATATTTTCCTGCAGTTGCCGGTAGCTGTTCTTGATGCCGCTAAAACCGAAAACGAAGGCAGGCGGTCTGCCGATCAGTTCGAAGCGCGCGGTACGCAACGGATCTTCATGTAGAAACTGCTTGTTCGGTCCGGGCTTCAATCCGTTCTTCTTGGCAAGCTTGACCAGAACAGCGTTATCGATATTGGTTTCAAGGTGGGCCAGAGAGGCGCAGGCGTCGAGGGATTCAAAGAATGTTTTACGGATAAACTTTGCCCTGACTGAAAATGTTGCCAGCACCGATTCATACAGGTAGGCAGAATTTGCGCCTGGTATTCCGATGCGCGGGAAATCGCGGTTGTAAATCACCACATCGAGGTGGTCCGAGTGGTTGCCGAAAGCATCGACTACGCGACCTGAGCCGACGCCGAAATTTTCCGGTAAAAATGGTTCGAGTACTGCACGTACAAAGGCATCGGTTGCTGCCGCGTCGTTCAGTTCATCCTTTCCAATTGCTGTGATTATGTCGGCTTCGCCTTTTAATCTTTTCGCAACGAGTTGTGCCCAGTCTTCATAGTTGTTCATGATACCTACCGCCCAGAATCGCTTCTCTCAGATCATTTTTAGCAGAATGGAGCAAAAATTCTACACTATTATCAGTGCTTTAGTACAAATTTACAGAATAACCTTAACTTATAGACCGGATACGCCATTATCTCAACTGTGTTTTTCATATTGTTGGGGTATTATGAAATTTTTACATTGATCCAGATCATGCGGTTAATCGATCCCTCGGCAACTGATTTTGATGTTGTTTACAACCAGTTTCGATGGTCTGTTCCGGACAAGCTCAATGTTGCCTACCAGGTTTGCGATCGCCATGTACGCACCCGTCTCTCCGCGCACGAATATCCCCGCGAAGTCGAGTTCATCGACAAGTTGCCGATGACCACCACCGGCAAGGTGCGCCGCGTAGACCTGCGCGCCCGCGAACGCTAAATCGTTCATCCCGCGTATTGCCCGGTGTTTTTACCTGACTCACTCCTGGTTTCATGCTGCTGCCTTGCTTCCAGCTGCGCCCACGAGCTGTTTACAGCCACATCGAACGCAATAAACCGATGGGGCTGGTAATCGGTTTTACCGATACCCATCTTCTGGCTTCTACCGCACTGGCGGATTCGGCCTTTATCTGGACACGCGACAAGCGGTTGCAAAAGTCCGCGAGGACACTAAAGCTGGCAGTTGACTGATACCCTGCCGAGGAAATAATACTGGTTACTATGGCGTTGTTGCTAAAACTGGATTGACAATAATTTATTTTGAATTTGACATTATATTGACAAAAATACAATTATGCTTGACAATAAAATTTAATTAAATTGACTATAAATTGACTACCAGTCAAGTGCAGAAAGATAAAAAACAGGAAATACTGGATTATCTCGATCGAATCGGGCCATCCGGCTCCAGACAGTTGTGCCAAAAACTGGGTATTAGCCGGCAGGCGCTTAACCTGCATATGCGTGAACTGATGAGCAGCGACAGAATCGTAAAAACGGGTACAACCCGTTCTGCAAGATACTACTTATCAGGCTCCGGCCCGAAAGCAGATAAATTTAACAAGACCCTACTGCTTGCAAACCTGGATGAGAGCGCGGTTTACGTCGAACTGGCAACGATCTTGAACCTTAAGTCTGTACTGTCTTCTGACCAGGAAGCCATCATCCATTATGGGTTCACGGAAATGCTCAATAATGCCATTGATCATTCCAGGGCGGATAAATGTGAGGTTTCTGTCAGCCTCGACGCTGCAAAAATCGAGTTTACAATTCGTGACCGGGGTATCGGGGTTTTTTACTCGATCGCCTCCAAGTTTTTACTGCAAGACGAGCACGCAGCCATGATAGAACTGGTCAAGGGTAAAACAACTACAATGCCCGATGCGCATTCAGGTGAAGGTATCTTCTTTTCGTCAAATGCCGCCGATAAATTCACCTTACGCTCACATAACATCCAGTTACTGTGGGATAAATTTAAAGACGATGTCTTTGTGTCCAGACCACGATACTGCAAAGGCACATCGGTGCATTTTTTATTGAGTCGATCATCACGGACAAAACTCGAAACAGTTTTTGCCAGGTTCGCACCGGAGGAATTCGACTTCGAGTTTGCAAAAACGAAAATAATGATCAAGTTATTGAAGTCTGAATATATTTCTCGTTCTGAAGCGAAGCGTCTGGTTGTAAACCTGGATAAATTTCGGGAGGTTGAATTGAACTTTAAACAAGTCTCCCAACTGGGGCAGGGTTTTGCGGACGAAGTGTTTCGAGTATTCGCAAATAAAAACCCCGATACGGTACTTAAGCCTACAAATACCAGCTCGGTGATCCAGGCGGTGATAAACCATGCGATCAATTCCGCCAGGTCAATTTAACGACAAATTGGGGTGCGAATAAAGGTGTAAAGAATGTAAAGGGGTCAAATATCATATTGACGTTTACTTATTTGATCACTACTATTGCACATTATGCCCCGGCCACTTCGAATAGAGTACGAATACGCCTGTTACCACGTCATGAACCGAGGTAGGGCGCGCCAGCACAAATTCCACGGGGAGGACTATTTCGGTGCCTTTCTAAAAACGCTAAAAGAAGCACATAATCGATTATCCGGTTACGCCATTTCCGGCCATTCGGGTCTTGCTGCCTTCATGAAATTTGCAGATTAGGGTATTATAGTTCGATGGGTTCTCGAGAAATTCGCCGTAAGTAGAACTTGTCCGGGGCGGGTTGCCAGGTGAGCGCCGCTAAACAGGGATGCTTTAATCATGAAAGCTACTAACAAAGACGTGTTACAGGGTCGATTCAGGTTCTGGGTATTTGGTGCGATTTTAATTATAGCAACGCCGTTACTTGCCGGTTCGACCTTTGATGCCCAAATTTTTGGTATTAAAAATACGGATTTACCGACCGAGGGAAACAATACCTACGGGCCTGAAAATAACCGCGAATCGTCGCTGCGTAAAATCGCAGCCGCAAGGGAACAAACCCGCAAGGACATCGCCACGCAGTTCTGCGATCAGGCGCCCAGCGACCAATTGTGCGCAACCCTGCCGAATGACAACACCGATTTCAGCGAGTTTTTTGTTTATCTTTTTATTAATGACGCGGCTCAGAATTCCTTTGATATTTTTTCCTGGCAATCCTTTGTCGGTTTGAACTGGCCGCAGGGTTCCGATGGATTGCCGCTGGAGGCCCGGATTGGCAAGGCTCCAATACTAGCCCGGGTCTGGGCCCGCTATAAGACCCCGCGCGAGATTTTTGCCAAACACCGAAAAGACGACATCTGTTCAGAATTTACCAGCCTCGATGAACCCTACCTGGAAACCGACAGCTTTTTACAGTCCAGCCTGAAACCGTTGATCGACAAAAATTTGAATTATGTGGTCTACGATGTGCGAATCAACGATGTGCTCGCCGAATATATCGAGCAGAATAATTTAACCACGTTTCAAGGTCAGCAGGCGTTTTTGGCTTCCGCTGCGGAAATCGATTTCCCGGTGGGTTACTACCAGGATCCGGTTACCCGATCGGGCGGTCAACCGGGGTCGGTGGCTGTCAAAACTGCATGGAAAATTCTCGATTTCGAGTCGGGGGATGACCCGGCGCGTTATTATACGGTTAACGGTTTGATTTCGGTTTCGGCGCAAAACAGCGCATCCGGCCAGTCGTTTTGCCTGCGGGAACGCCTGGGCCTGGTGGGTATGCATATTATGACCAGAACTGACAGCGGCAACGGTAGAAACTGGACCTGGTCGACATTCGGACATATCGACAATGCACCGCTGGCTACCAATGCCAGAAGACCCAATGATATTTTGCATAAGGCACCATTCGCGGACGGTTGCCAGGGACCGGATAATTCAACTCAGAACTACGCTTTCTTCGATACAAACTGTCCCGATTGCGTTACCAATCACATCGACCCGGCTGACTGGAAATGGTCCGCTAACAAACCCTATGCCAAAACATCATCCATGCACCAGGGTTATGGCACCCAAGTCGTTCGATGCTGGAAAATATTCGAAGGCACGCAGCTGATTAACGAAATCTGGCAGGAAAAACTTAAACATACCGTCTGGGGAAACTATCAGTTGCTTTCAGCCCAATGGAAAGGCGGAAATCGCGGTTTGATGTTTCCCGAAGGCGAAGTACCGCGTTTCTTGACCAACCCCACCCTGGAAACCTACGAACAATATAACTACAACAGTTCATGCCTGGGTTGTCATGCCACCGCTGTATCCCTGGCGGGACAAAATGCAAAGTTCTCATTTTTATTGAGTATGCCGAGCCGGTTTTCGCAGCCGTAATAATCCCAATGCACGTCAAACCCAGCTACCGACCGATTGATTGAAATACTTCGTTGTCTATTATGCTGCGGTATTGCATCGTTTGTGGTATCAGATCCCGGGGTAGTTCTCTATCCAGCAGGCGTTTGATTAAATCAATTCGTGTTTCAGACTCGGCAATGGGAATAGCGCCAGATTGCGATAGTATCATTTTGCAAAGCGAGTCCTCGATGTAGGCATCGACCACCACGGACTCGATGGCTGTGGGATCGATTGCCCCAATTATCAAATCCACATTACGCGCAACCCTGGCATCGAGTTTTAATTTCTGCCGCAGTAATGGCCGCATTTGCGTAAAGCTCGGAAATGACTGTATTCCGGTAACTTTTAGAATATGCCAGCCCATGGATGACTGAAACGGTGCCGAGAAAGCGCCTACCGGTAAGGTTAATTTTAACCGTTCAAGGGCATCGATTAAACGGTCGGTACCCAGGTCACCACCGACGATCGAAGTCTTGTAGTCCTGCGAGTGAGCGCTCGCTATTGCGGCAAAATTATGCGCGGTGAGCAGGCCATGAATTCGCTCAATTTTCGCCCTGGCGTCGGTCGATTGCCTGGCATTGTCGGAGGTCATATTTTTGACGAGGATATGAGAAGCCTGCCTCAAACCCTTTATCCGGATGCGGTTGGTTACCTTGATCAGGTGGTAGCCAAAGCGGCTCATGACGGGATCGGATATCAGGCCGACCGGTGTTTCATAGGCCGCAGTTTCCAGTGGGTACAACTGATCAAACACGGTGAAGAATCCGAGGCGCCCACTATTCTCCATTGCCGACGGGTCGTCGGACTCACGTCTGGCCAGGTTACCGAAAGTTGTTTCGTTGGCGAGTAATCGCTCACGAAACCGTTGAATTTTATGTAGCGCGGAAACCGGTTCGGTATCACCTGCAGCTTGCGCTATTTTAAGTATGTGGCTCGCATTCAGAACATACTGTTGCCGATCATAGGCTTCGCGCAGTTTCCAGTTTTCGATATCCCGTTGCAAAAGACCGGTTTTATGCGCTTCTGCGATAAACCGGGCAAGTCGCAGTTTGAATTCCGGGGTCTGGTGCATGCCCCGGTTGGCGGCAATCAGGGCGAGTTGTTTTAACCTGATCAGCAAGTTTAAATACTGGCTGCTGTGCTGTTGGCTTGACGGGTAGCGATCGCGCCATGCCTGAAGATTTACTTCGAATTCAATGCGGCTTATTGTCGCGCCAGGTAAATGAACCAGAATGGCATCGCCATGATTTATCGGATTGCCCTGGGCCTGGTTCCAACATACAACAATGCCGACAAACAGCCACAACGCTTTCAGCAACTCGCGCACAACGACTATTTTGAGCTGGCCTGCTGCAGCGGTAGGTAAAATTCCCGATACAGGAATTCTGCGATGCCTTCGACGTCATTAATATCTAGCACCGGGATTTGTATATCCGGCGGCGCGGCAGAATCGCAGGCAAGCGCGATTACCGATTGGTCACTGGTATACAGGTAAGGCTTGCCCAGCACCTCGCGGTGCAGCTCTAATTTAGGAAAGTAAACATCCTTGTAACCTTCGACCAGTATGATGTCGGCAGCATCGTGGTTCAGCGAGGCAATAATTTGCTCTAAATCCGGCTCTTGCGAAGGGGCGGCAAATTCGGTGATCAGGGCCATTCGCGTGGTGGTGCAAATCACGGTCTGGTCGGCACCGGCTTTACGCAATTCGTAACTGTCTTTACCCGGAGAATCGAGATCGAAGTGGTGGTGGGCATGTTTGACGACCGAAACCCGCAATCCCCGATTTTTAAGTAGCGGGATAAGTTGACGTAACAGGGTGGTTTTACCGGTACCGCTATAAGCGCTAAATCCCAGTACCGGAATGGTGCCGGTCACGGGATGGCCTGTAGCGATTGTTGATCCGATGGCGTATTGATGTTGCGGAACATGTCGGCGCAATCGGAAAAACTGGTTTGCGCAAAATCATGCTGCGCATACCAGCGATCGATCTTGCGATCCCCGCTATCGAGAAATTTATTCAAACTCGGCAACAACCCTACGCTGATCATTGCGTGTACCGGCTGCAGGCGCTCACCGTCATATGCGACGTGAACCGGGGAATCATTTTGCTCGTGACTGTTGATAAAACGTGATACATAGTCGGTCACCAAAAATGGGCTATCACAGGGTAGCGTCACGATAAAATCGGTATCGACGGCATTCATTGCACTTGCGAAACCGGCCAGTGGACCCTGGTAATCGGTGAGTTGGTCACTCACTACCGGACAACCGAACGCCTGGTAGCGTTGCTGATTGCGATTCGCGTTGACGATAATGGTAACCGCTTGTTGTTCCAGCTTTTCGATCAGAATTTTCACCAGCGCCTTGCCGTTGAATTCTATCAACCCCTTGTCACGGCCGCCCATACGCCGACCCTGACCGCCGGCTAGGATAACCGCGGTGATATTTTCCGAGCCAATACTCATCCTTGTCTGGTATGACGCACGGATTCCAGCTTGACCACTTCGGAGACCTCGACCTGATCGCTGTGGATTTGATGATTTCGCAGTTGCAGCTTGCGGGTCGCAATTTCGGTGAAGACGTCGGGATCATGGGTAACGATAACGATTGCAGTACCACTATTCCGGAACTCCCGCAGCATTTGCATGCTGTGACCCCGGCTTTCATTGTCGAGGTTCGCGGTCGGCTCATCCAGCAACAGTATCCGTGGATCGCGCAGACGCGCCCGCGTCAGTGCGACGCGTTGTTTCTGACCGCCGGAGAGTGTTGCTGCCGACTGATTTTCCAGGCCCTCGAGCCCGGCCCATTGAATCGCCTTGTTGACGCTGGCATCACGATCGAAGATCGCCGGGTTGAGTCGGGCGGCGTATTCGATATTGCGGCGCAGACTACCGGCCAGCATATAGGGTTGCTGGTGTAGGTACATGACTGATTTCAGCAGGCGTTTGTGCGATCGACGCCAGGATTGAGGAATGGCGTCATCGATACTCAGCTCGCAGTGATTCGGTTTTTCAAGCCCGGCGATGATACGCAGCAAGGTGGTTTTACCCGCCCCGTTTTTACCGGTAATGACGATACAGTCGTGACTTGCGATGTTGATTGCGGTTCCTTCCAGCACCCGGTTGCGACCAAAGCGCTTGCTGATATCGCGAAAGCTGATATGAAAATTTTCGATCATGGATTGATACTGCCTCTTCCCTGAACGTACTGCAACAAAGCATTGAGCATGAAGGCGAGGAACAACAACACCAGGCCCAGCGCAATCCCCTCGGCGAACGCGCCCTTGCTGGTTTCGAGTGCGATCGCGGTAGGAATATTGCGCGTGTAGTGCGCGATATTGCCACCGAGCATCATCGACGCACCCACTTCGGAAATTATACGCCCATAGCCCGCAAGCAGGGCCGCCATCAAGCCGAAACGAATTTCGTAGAGCACGGTGAAAAATGCCCGGATCCGACTGGCGCCGAGGGTGCGCGCGGTTTCCCAGGCGGCGCGATCAGCGGCCTGCAGCGAAACATGCGCCATGCAGACCAGGATCGGCAGGCATAGCAGAAACTGGCCCATGCCCATCGCGGTCTGGGTGAACAACAGTTTGAAGTCGCCCATCGGCCCCTGGCGCGACAGGATCATAAACAAGGTCAGGCCGATGACCACGGCGGGCACCGATAGAAAGGTATTAAACAGGGAAATCAGGAAACGGCGTCCGAAAAAATTTCCATAGGCGAGGAAAAATGCGATCACCAGCGCCAATGGAACCGCAGCCATGATCGCCAGGGTCGATACCCGAAACGAAATACCGACAATTTCCCAGATTTCCGCATTACCGCTAAACAGCAGCCGAAACGCTTCTGCGGTACTGTCAATCAAAACTTCCACGGCTAGCCGGCGTCGCCTGCCAAAGGCACGAACAACTGCCGTCCCCTGATTTTAAATTCGCCGATCATTTTCTGCACCCTGGGCGAGGTAATCCATTCGATCAAATTTCGGGCGCCCTGGTAGTTCACATCGCCGTGCCGTTTCGGATCAACCGCAATTATTCCATAGGGATTAAACAACGGCGGATCGCCCTGGAACAATAGTCCAATGTCGAGGTTCGACCGGTAGGCGAGCCAGGTGCCGCGATCGGTCATGGTATAGCCGTCTACTTCGTTGGCAATCTGCAGGGTCTTTCCCATTCCCTGGCCAACCTCACGATACCAACCTCCGTCGGGTTCCCGGCCGGCACTTTGCCAGAGTAACAGTTCCCGCTTATGCGTTCCCGAATCATCGCCGCGTGAAATGAAGGCTTGTTTGCTGGCATATATGTTTTGCAGGACCTCGGCGACCGATTCGCTAGTAGCGGCTCCGGCCGGATCGGAGAGCGGGCCGACGATGATGAAATCGTTGTACATGACGTCGGCCCTGTCGATTCCATAACCCGCCTCGACGAAGGCCTCCTCGGCGGCGCGCGCATGCACCAGCACGATGTCGACATCACCCTCGCGACCGAGACGCAAGGCCTTGCCGGTACCGACCGCGATCAAGTGTACCTCGATCGAGGTTTCTTCGGTAAATATCGGCAACAGGTAATCCATCAGACCGGAGTTGGCAGTACTGGTCGTGGTCGCCAGCCGTACCAGTGATTCACTTGCAGTCGCCTGGCCAGCGACGATAAAAATCACCAGCGCCAGAAAAACCTTGTGTAGCATTGATCGAATTCCGTCGAGATAAAAAGTGGAATCGCAGTGTACCAATCCGCGCCGGGTTGCGTCGAATATTCATTGGGCTGATCTGTCAAAACAGGTACACTGAAAACTTCAGATAAACAGATTGAGGTAATCAAATGGACGAAGAAGCCCTTAACATGTCGATTCGTAAATTCCTGAAAAAGGTGGGAATCACCTCGCAACGCGAAATCGAACGCGCGCTCGATCAGGCCAATGCCGAGGGCGTCTCGAAGGCAACCCGGTGAGAGTCAAAATCACGCTCGAGTGCGATTTGATCGACGAAGCGTTATCGATCGAGGGTGAAATCAGTTACTGACCGCCATGAGCCAGGAACGAGAATTTATCCCACTAAACATCGCCGTTTTAACGGCCTCCGATTCACGCACTGAAAGCGATGACAAGTCCGGCGCGCTACTGGTCAGGTTTCTGACCGATGCCGGACACAGGTTAGCCGAAAAGACGATCGTGGCGGACGACAAGTATCGTATTCGCGAAGTGATCTCGCGCTGGATCGCCGACGAGTCGATTCAGGTGATACTGACCACCGGGGGCACCGGTGTTACCGGGCGAGATGGCACTCCGGAAGCAGTGGCGCCATTACTGGACAAGGTGATCGATGGCTTTGGCGAAACCTTTCGCAGCCTGTCATTTCAAACCATCGGCACCTCGACCCTGCAATCGCGGGCACTGGCCGGGGTCGCCAACGGCAGCTATATATTTTGCCTGCCGGGATCCTCCGGTGCCTGCAAAGACGCGTGGACTCAATTGATCGGCAGTCAGCTCGACTATCGCACCCG
The DNA here is from genome assembly GCA_964488685.1 of uncultured Gammaproteobacteria bacterium. Classification (GTDB taxonomy): domain Bacteria; phylum Pseudomonadota; class Gammaproteobacteria. The sequence goes on along the minus strand of CAZAVY010000035.1, from coordinate 11,486 downwards.
ACCCTGTAACCTGGTTGAATTGATGCCCCGGTTGCGTGAAAAGTAGTGAATGACGCGGTTGTTTAATCCGGCCTGTGGCGGGTATCCCTGCCCATTGTGGATGGTTTTGGCAGCGGCATTTGATCGTACTCGATCAGCTCCGCACCGTGATAAACCAGAAAATGTCGACCCTTGGCGCGGGCAATTAATGTGACCCCGACCTGTTGTGCTATGTCGAGACCCATCGCGGTGATACCGGAACGTGACAGCAGCACCGGGATTCCCATCAACGCCACCTTGATCACCATTTCCGAAGTCAATCGCCCGGTGGTGTAGAACAGTTTGTTGTCGCCTTGCAGGTCGTTGAGCCACATGTATCCGGCAATGGCATCGACCGCGTTGTGTCGACCGACATCTTCGATGAATTGCTCGATGCCGAATTCCTCGCTACACAGCGCACAGCCGTGCACCGCCCCGGCACTTTTATATATTTCGTTGTACTCGTTGAGTGATTGCAGCAGGGCGTAGATCGATGACTGTTTGAGCGGCGGTTGCCGCAGCGAGATCTGGTCTATATTTTCCATCAGGTCACCAAACATCGTACCCTGGCCGCAGCCGGTGGTTACGGTTTTGTGGCCGAGTTTCTGCTCCAGGTTTTCAATGCCGTTGTGCGTTGTTATTACCACCGCTTCGACTTCCCAGTCGACCTGAATTGCTTTGATCGCTTCGATATCTTCGATCAGGCGCTGGTTACGCAGCCATCCCAGAATCAGCAACTCCGGGTGGTTGCCGAGGGTCATCAGAGTAACCACCTCGCGCTTATCGAGGTATATGGTAAGCGCGCGTTCGATTGCGATCGTAGCTTCCACCGGCTGCTTGAATTCGTTACAGGCGACCACATTCGTTGTCGCCTTTAGACCGGCGTTGGTGAGTTCGGGGAGACACCGTTGTGGGCGGGTGGCCATCCTGAGATACCTCATTGAAGGAGCACTAACCTCCGGTGAGGTTCATGTGCCGCAGCAGAATTTCCTGAGAATTCAGGTTGAAATCATGGCCCCTGGGCTTGATTTGCATCGAGTCGACGAGCGCCTGTTCGAGCTTTTCGGATTCGCCGGGATGGGCGCGGATGACACGGCGCAGGTCCATCGAATGCTCCTGGCCCAGGCACAGCAGGAGCCGACCTTCTGCGGTGACGCGTACCCGGTTGCAGGATTCGCAGAAGTTGTGGCTGTGCGGTGAAATAAATCCGACCCGGGCATTGTCATGCCCGGTTAACTGGTAATAGCGCGTCGGACCCGCGGTAGTCATGGTGCTGGGTATCAGTTCGAAATGTTGTTCGAGGTCCTCGAGAATCTGATCGCTCGAGTAATAGGCAACCGCACGATCGTGATGGTCGTTCTGGCCGAGCGGCATTTCCTCAATGAAGCTGATGTCGATGCTTCGATCGATACAGAAATTGACCAGGTCGAGGATTTCATCGTGGTTGTAATTCCTTAACACAACCGTATTGATTTTGATCTGATTGAAGTCGCAGCTGATCGCCGCATCGATGCCATCCAGTGTCTTTTTGAGATCGCCGATGCGGGTCATTTCGCGGAAGCGATCCGGCTGCAGGGTATCGAGGCTGATATTGATGCGCGTAACGCCGGCGTCTTTCAGCGGGCGTGCGTACTTTGCAAGCTGGGTTGCATTGGTTGTCAGCGTCAGGTCGCGCAAGCCTTCGAGCGCGCCGAGGTTACGGAACAATTGTATGATGTTCCTGCGCACCAGCGGTTCGCCGCCGGTGATACGAATCTTGTCGACGCCGAGTTTTATAAAGGCGCGCCCGACGTATTCCATTTCTTCCAGCGTCAATAGTTGCGTGCGCGGCACGAACTTCATCTTTTCCGGCATGCAGTAAACGCAGCGCAGGTCACAGCGGTCGGTAACCGACAAACGGACATAGCTTACGCTACGCCCGAAGCGGTCGATGAGTTGGTTCCGGGAACATGAATTGGTCATAGGACGGGTTATTCTAGCAAAATTGGGAGAATTTGGAACGTCGAGTATTCCTTAAACCATATTTCTGTTGAGGAATACCGATTAACTGGCATGGTAATTTTACAGGGTTGGCACTATCCTAAGTCCGACAGACTCCTAGGTTACTTTATTTATTCACCACACAGGTTGCAGTTATGTTGATAGGTGTTCCCCGGGAAATCAAGAATCATGAATATCGTGTCGGTATGGCGCCCGCCAGCGTGCGCGAAGCGATCAAACATGGCCACCAGGTCATGGTCGAAACCAACGCCGGGGGTGGTATCGGCGTCAGCGATGCCGAGTACAGCAGTATCGGCGCGCAAATCATCGACAGCGCCGATGAAATATTTGCCCGGGCCGAAATGATTGTCAAGGTCAAGGAGCCGCAGGCGATTGAGCGGGCGATGTTGCGACAGGGCCAGATACTGTTTACCTATCTGCACCTGGCTCCGGATCCCGAACAGACCAAAGACCTGATCGACAGCGGTGCGGTCTGCATTGCCTATGAAACCGTCACCTCACCCCGCGGCGGATTGCCGTTGCTGGCGCCGATGTCCAAGGTCGCCGGTCGCATGGCGATTCAGGCCGGCGCGTATTGCCTGGAACACCCGCATGGCGGCCTCGGCATGCTGCTCGGCGGTGTGCCCGGCGTTGATCCGGCCAAGGTGGTTATCCTGGGCGCCGGCGTGGTGGGCACGCATGCGACCCACATCGCGGTCGGCATGGGCGCGGATGTCTGGGTAATCGACCGCAGTCCCGAGGCGATCGAGAGTCACTGGCGCCAGTTCGGGCGCAGCACCAATTCGGTGTTTTCGACCGATCACGCGATCGAGCGTCACGTTGTCGAAGCCGACCTGGTCATAGGCGGGGTTTTGATTCCCGGAGCGGAAGCGCCCAAGCTGGTCACCGCGGAAATGGTGAAAAATATGAAGGCGGGTGCCGTTATCGTCGACGTTGCCATCGATCAGGGAGGTTGTTGCGAAACATCGAGAGCGACAACCCATGCCGATCCGACCTATATTGTCAATGACGTGGTGCATTATTGCGTCGCCAACATGCCCGGTGGCGTGCCCCGCACCTCGACCTATGCGCTGAACAATGTCACCCTGCCGCATATCATTGCGCTTGCTGACAAGGGTTACAAAAAGGCGCTCAAGGACGATCGCTGGTTACGTGACGGTTTGAACGTGCACCGGGGCAAAATCACCCAGCGGGAGGTTGCACAGAACCTCGGTTATGACTTTCACGAGCCGCAGAGCGTATTGTAATGAGCCGCTTCCGTGTCGCCTGCGTTCAAAACACCGCGAGTCGCGACATCGAGGCCAACGTCGACTGGGTTTGTCTGCGTATCGATGAAGCCGCGGCTACGGGCGCCGATTTTATCGCACTGCCCGAAACCGTCGGCTTGATCGAGCCGGTAAATGAGCAGATCCCTGCGGCTACCTTTGGCGAAGAAGAAGATATCGGCCTGGCCGCATTTCGCAAAAGCGCGCGCCAACACGGCGTGTCCATCCTGGTTGGGTCACAACTGATTCTCGAACACGGGAAGATATTCAACCGCAGTTTTTTACTGGGTACAGCGGGTGAAATCAGGGCGCGATACGACAAGCTGCACATGTTCGATATCGAGCTCAAAAATGGCGAAAGTTATCGAGAGTCCGACGCGATCGCGCCCGGCAACAAGGCCGTGACGGTGGATACCGATTTCGGCAGGCTCGGACTGTCAATTTGTTACGATCTGCGTTTCGCAACGCTGTATCGAACCCTGGCGCAGGCCGGTGCCGAGTTTATTACGATCCCCGCGGCCTTTACCCAAACCACCGGCCAGGCACACTGGCATACCCTGGTACGAGCGCGTGCGATTGAAACCGGCGCCTTTATAATTGCGCCGAACCAGTGCGGGCATCACAACGATAAGCGCTACTCGTACGGGCATTCGTTGATCATCGACCCCTGGGGCGAAATTCTTGCCGATGGCGGTTCTGACCCCGGGGTGATTTACGCCGATATCGATCTGGACCGGGTACAAAAAGTGCGCCGTCGCATTCCTTCACTAAAAAACCAACGCGAATTCACGCTCGAACAACAGTAATCCCTGTCGTGGCATCCCTGCAAATTTGATAGTGTAATTGCAGTAGTTCGTGGAATACTTTTTTGGCGAGTTAATCGTCATTTCCGAGAAAGTACGGATCATTATAACGTTTGCCGTGATTTCTGGATCCCGGCGGTCCGAGGTTTCGGTCAAGCCCGGGATGACACCGTTCTAGGGGTCATCCTCGTGCAAACCGGGAACTTACAATGATGCTTTGATATCAAAGCTCTTGCTTTGGTTGCGGTTCAACGCATCGGAATAGCCTCGTTTTATGGTACAACTGCGGATTCCTTGCGCAATGTCAGCCTGTTGAACATGGAAAAAATAGAACTGGATGACTTCGATCAGGAGTTACCCCGGCGCTTGAATCTTGTGCGCAATTACCGCAGCAACTGGACCTGGTCAAGATTTCCAGCAGCGATGCCGGTACCGAGATCCTGATCGACGGTTATCTCGGCAACTACGAGATCAGCGTTACCGACCGGCATGGCAAGCTGCACCGGCACCAGGGCGATGCGGTGCTCGACCTGCATCAGGCGCCATTGTCGAAGGTTGAAAGGCGGCTGAAGGCAAAACCTGGAAAACGGATTTGTCCGGTGGCATCCAGCGCGTCGCGATCGTAGCTAAAACCCTGCACGACTATCTTGGACCCTTGTTCATGGTTTCGTTGACGGTCTTAATTTGTACTGTTCGTGCGCGATAACCTGCCTTCGCCAAAACTGGATTTACAGTGGATTTTAAAGGGAGGCGGACTGTTTGGTAAGCATGTCAGTACGAAACGCTTCAATGCGGGAGAAAAGGGATGCTTTTTGCGCAGTTGCCTGCTACTGACGCCGTTTGTTGATCCCAGGCCGCAAGGCAGTTGTCACGGGTCTGTTTGTCGAGCGAGCCCAGGGCGTCGACATATTCAAAGAATGTGTCGAAGTCGAGGTTGTGCGCGCGAATAATATTAACAAATGCCGGTGTCAGCGAATGGTAGGCTGACACTGAACCGATCTTGGCGTTGTTGAGGTCGGTTGCAAACCAGCGCGTAAACCCCCCTGTTATCTGATACCGGGAAGCGATCGCGTTATGCGCCTCACGCGCGTCGGAAAATACCCGTGTTTTGCGTTCGCGTTTGGTGGCGTCGTCGTAATCGCTTGCATAGATACTTTTCAGTTGTCCGCGCGTGGTTTCGATCAGGGAGATCGCTTCCCCACGGTAGCGCAACCAGCGCGACAGTTGGTCGAGTTGTTGGCCCTGGTTTCTCGACTGCAACCATAGTTCGGTGCCGACCTGCTGCACCGCCGTAGCGAGGGACTCGTTGAAGCTGGTATCGTCGTCGATGTAAATCTGTTGGTGAGTGAGCTCGTGGAACAACAGCCCGGCGAGCCGATAATCAGGCCAGTTGACGAAACTGCTCAGTACCGGGTCGTCAAACCAGCCCAGCGTCGAATAAGCGGGAACCTGGCCAATGTGGATTTCAAGCCCTTTTGATTTCAAGTCTTCGACGTAGGCCAGCATGCGCTCCTCGTCGTAATATCCCCGGTAGCTGGCGCAACCGATGATCGGATAACACCATTCGTAAAGCCGAGTCGAAAATTCAGCAGCCGCGAAAATATTTTGAATCAGGTAAGGACGGTCCAGTTCGACATAACTGTCGTAGCTGTCATTTTCAGGTAGTTTGAGGCGATCGATTGAAAACCGCCTGATTTCCCGTACCAGCAACAGGCGTTCGCGTAAACCGGAATCCAGCTGTTCGTCTGCCAGCAGTTCGTCGATACCGACCCGATCGCCCATGATCGAGAGGTGTCCGCTCGCGTTGTGCCAGTAATAACCGAGATCGGCACAACCGCCCAACCACAACAGTAAAGGAATCGAAATTAACCAGCGCATACAGTATTCTCTCACACAGCATTCATTCTGAGAAAAACCATGTTTATATCCAGCAATTTCGACGGCGGCAATATCGAATGCCTCGATGCTAGTGACCCTTCCCGGGTTTTACTGAGTATCCGGGTTGATAACCAGTCGGATTTTTACCAATGGTTTCATTTCCGAGCATCCAATGTGAAAGATCTCGATTGCCGGTATCTTATTACCAACGCCTCGTCTGCCACCTACCCAAAAGCCTGGGAGGGCTATCAGGCGGTCGCCAGTTACGACCGTGAATTCTGGTTTCGCGTCGAGACTTGCTACGACGGAGAGAACCTGATTATCGAGCACAACAGCCGCGAAGATCAGATTCATTTCGCCTATTTTGCACCCTATTCGATGGAGCGTCACGCTGAGCTTATTGCGTTTGCACAAACCGGCGAACGCTGTCAGGTGGAAACCCTCGGGCTGACCCCCGATGGCCAGACTATAGATTGCCTGCGTTTTGGCGAGACCCGCAAGGGGCATAAATGTATCTGGATGGTAGCGCGTCAGCATCCGGGTGAAACCATGGCCGAATGGTGGATGGAAAGCATGGTTAACCGACTTGTCGATCGTACCGACCCGGTGGTCAATGCGATACTCGATAAATCCGTGATTTACCTGGTGCCCAATATGAATCCTGACGGCAGTCGACGCGGACATTTGCGTACCAACGCCGTGGGTTCAAACCTGAATCGCGAATGGGATGCTCCGAGCGCTGGAAAAAGTCCCGAAGTGTTATGCGTGCTCGATAAAATCACGCAAACCGGGCTTGATTTTGGACTCGATGTACACGGAGACGAAGCATTGCCGTATAACTTTATCGCCGGCACCGAGGGTATCGCTGGCTGGAATCCCGGTCGGCAACAACAACTCGAACTTTTCAAGGCCACGCTGGCGAACCTCAATCCTGATTTCCAGTTTGAACAGGGTTACCCGGTAAACTGCGCCGGCAGCGCAAATATGAGCTATTGCTCCAACTCGCTGGCGCAGCGTTTTGGCGCGCTGGTGATGACGCTGGAGATGCCGTTCAAGGACGCCAGTGGAACCCCTGATCGAATTCAGGGTTGGAGTCCGGAACGATGCGGTCAGCTGGCGAATTCCTGTCTGGATACTTTGCACCTGTGCTGGGATCAGGTGGTGAAGTAACCCCGGTCAAGGCCGGGCCATCAAAATAATACAAGGTACTCCAATGCCGATAGACAAAAAATCTGTAGTGTGCGACCTGATGCCTGAAGCGGAGGGGATTCATCTGGATAATGCAGGTGCCGCGCTAATGCCACGCTGTGTGTTGCAGGCCCAGACCGATCATCTAAAGCTCGAAGCGGCAGTTGGTGGTTACCAGGCCGCTCGGCTCAGGTCTGATCGAATCGAGGCGGTATATGATTCGGTTGCGCGCCTGATCAATTGTGAACGCGAGGAAGTCGCAATCGTGGAAAATGCCACGGTCGGCTGGATGATGGCATTTTATTCAATCCGGTTCGCTCGGGGTGACCGAATTTTAACCGCCGAAGCCGAGTATGCTTCAAACTACCTGGCCTATCTACAGATCGCCAAAGACAAGGGCGTCGTGGTTGAAGCCATTCCATCGACCAATGATGGTGAAGTCTGCGTCGAATCACTGCGTGCCATGGTCGATGATCGTGTCAAGCTGATATCGGTGACCCATGTGCCGACCAACGGAGGGCTTGTTAACCCGGTGGGGGAAATTGGTGCTGTGGCCAGTGCGCGGAATATTTTGTACATCGTCGATGCCTGCCAGTCAGCCGGGCAGATTCCGCTCGATGTCAGTACGATTCAATGTGATGTGCTCAGCGCGACCGGGCGCAAGTATTTGCGTGGTCCCAGGGGTGTTGGCTTTCTTTATGTAAGTAGGCGGATTGTTGAAACGCTGCACCCGCCGATGATCGATCTATTTGCGGCCAGATGGATTGATGCGGACCACTACGAATTGCGTAAAGACGCCAGAAGATTCGAAAATTGGGAGAGTAACTACGCTGCAAAACTGGGTCTTGGCGAGGCGATCGAATATGCGCTGGACATCGGTATTGAAAATATTGAAGTGGAAGTCAACCGACTGGCTGACAAATTGAGAAGCATGCTTAGTGAAATTACCGGTGTAACCGTGCATGATATCGGCAGCAGGAAATGCGGGATCGTGACTTTTTCGGTTGCCGGAGTCGATGCGGTCGAAATTGAAACCGGGTTAAGAGCAGGAGGGGTGCAGGTCAGCGTCAGTTCACCCTTCAGTACTTTGATCGATGCGACCCGCCGAAATCTTCCAGATCTGGTTCGCAGTTCGGTGCACTACTACAACCAGGATTTTGAACTGGAAGCTCTGGTAGCTTGTGTCAGCAAGATGTCATGCTAGGAGTCTGTCGGACTTTAGGATAAATCTACTGCGGAAAAGGCATTTTGGCCAGATTTGCCTATCCAATTCGTTGAATATGAGTGACTATACCCACAGCATTCGCTTCGCTCATGGGGCAGGCCCTTCGCCTCATTCGATAGAAAAATCTGACTCAAAATGCCTTTCCCTCGCTACGACACCCTAAGTCCGACAGACTCCTAGTCTGCATAATCTCCTGATGATTCCTCTTCAACACCCCCCCAATCCGGGCAGTGCTCAGGGAACTGCGGATTAATGCTGAATCTTCGACATGATGGTGTAAATCGCGCGATCGAATACCGACGATGATTCGATGCGTTTGACTCGCCCGGCGCGCAATTCCATGGCGAAGCCGTTCACTGTCAGATTGCGAACCTTGTGTCCCTGGCGGTTGACGAAAACGAAGTTACCGGTCACATTACTTTTCCAGGACAGGCGTGCCACCAGAATTTTTGACTGTGACTCGGTAAATTCCACCCAGCTGCCGATTTCCATCGCCAGCGCCTGTTCAAGAAAATTCTCATCTTCTTCGATGAGGTCATAAACTTCATCCTCGCCTGAAGCCAGAACGATTTCCTCGGCAATCTGAATCTGGCCCTGTTTGACGCCAGTGGTGAACTGGTTCAAATCATCGATAACATCGCTGGTCGAGGTTGCCGAGATGATCGTAATGGAATCATCGTTAACTTCGTGTTCGATGACGTCGATTTCACCGGTGTCGTCCGTGGAAATTTCGAAATCGACTCCTTCACCGGTATCGACACCCTGCGCTTCGGCCAGTGCCCTGGCACCATTGTCTTGCGGCCAGACGGTTTGGTCGTCGATGCGGGTGACGATGTTTTTCGAGGTCTGCTTGACGATCTTGGCATGTTCCTGGGCGAGCATTTGAAAGATCCGATTCTGTACCTCGGCGTTAATCCTGACCAGGTCCATGCCTTTCGAGAGCGCCCTTAACAGGGCCGGAATGGTTTTAATAATTTTAACGCGCTCATCTTCGCTGAATTTTGGGACCAGCGACCAGGCGAAGGTAGTCGAGATGCGTTTCAGGTTTCTCCAGTGATTGGATGATTCGCCGAGCGACAGGTAGGCGTTGAACAGAACCGAAGTCCAGGTGGTTTCGAGAAAATCGATCACCTCGAAACTCAACTCGCGGTTACCGGTCAATTTTTGAACCAAAGCGGAAGCCGCATTCTGCGCATTTTCAATCTGTTCGTCTTTTGCCTGTTCCTGTTGTTGAAGTTCCAGCTCCGCTTTTTCACTTTGCCGGTCTTCCTGGTGCATAAAATTCTCGAAGTTGATGAAGGCTTCTTCGAAAACCCCGATATCTTCACCGAACTCGTTGATCAGAAAATTGACAATTTCTTCGGTTTTATCGATCAACCCCTGTTCGTCTTTATGACTTTCACTCCAGCCAAGCGAGGCGCGTGAAATGCTGTCCAGCAGTTTTCGCGCCGGGTGTTTTTTCTGATTGAAAAAATCCTTGTCGAGGATGGCAACCTTGAGGATGGGTATCTGTAGTCGTCCAATCAATACTTTGATCGGCGCCGGCAGGGCTTCGTCATCGAAAAAGAAATCAAACAGCATCGATACTACATCGATGGTCTGATTGTCAGTGGCATTAACCTGGTGTTGATTTTCCTGTCGGAAGGCAACCAGTTGTTGCTGGCTTGCCGCCTTGAGGTTTTGAGGGTCGATCGAGCTAAGCGGTTCACTGGGGATGCTCGTGTTTTGCAGATTTGTCAGGGCGGCGACGAAGCCACCCATTGGAGCGCCGGCAACCATACCGCCGGCAGGTTCATAGGCAGCAGAGGGGTGGCCGTTTTGACCCGCTGCGCTTGAGGGTGCAATTCCAGTGCCCGGCACTCCGGTTACAGCCTGTTGTAACGCCGCAAACAGGTTGCCCCCGGTGACCGGGTTGCCGGATATTGGGCCGGGAAGGAAAACCGATTGCGCGTTGGCAGCAGCTTGCCCGGGATTGTTCTTGATACGGTTTGCCATGAAACGGGTGGTCTGTTTCATGCGTTCCTGGTCTACCTTGAAGTTCGGCAATACGCCCTTGTCGATAAAAAGTTGGTTCAGCTCCCGGTAAAAATGCCCGAGGTTGTTCATCACATATCTTTCGAACAGCTTGTAGAAAATCAGCTTTACCTGGATTTCAGTTTCGAGCAACTCGGAGGCTTTGTGAAAGCAATCGCAGATCGCTTTTGGGTCGAGCGGGTTTTCGTCGTCGTTGATTCGTTTGCGTCGCAATACCAGTTTAAGTCTTTCCGTTACCGCGAATAAGTCATCTTCGAAATGAGGTCGTGCCTTTGAAATCATGTTTTCAATGGCGATGGTGTCTTCGAGCTCATCGAGTTCCACCAGGGTTAGTTCATCTTCATCGGGTAGATCTTCATCTTTTCGCTTGCCGCTGATGAAGTTGTTGAAATATAGCTGCATTTCGTAATCGAAATGTTTCTGCAGACCATCCCGCTTCAGCCTGATTTCACGCATTGCCTCGAAATACATATTGCGTTCACGGTCGTTGTCTACCTTGTCTGAAAGTTCGAACAGGGCGTCATCGACGTTTTCCATCAAAATGCGGATCAGATCGCTGAGTCCTTCCAGGGAAAATCTTTTTACCGAGTTGTACACCGGATTGCTACCACCATTAGAGCTCACGACTTCAAGTTTTGTTGCCAACATTTGTTTCTGCCTACCCGGTTAATTAACCCCACCTGTAAACGCTGTCGGGGGCTTTATGAATGACGCTAGCCATGCGAGCCGGAAGATTGTGATGCAATTCACAAATTGTCGAACTCTAAGCTAAAGCATAGTTGCTATTCCAGCGCTTATATGTCCTTCTATACGCATTTTCCGACCGTTTGTCGGTAACGGCAGCTTACATTTGTGACAGCGATCAAATTACCTCGCTTTCAGCCGCTACACCGGTTTACAACTTGGCCTGCCTGAGCGATTCAAGGGGAAAGGGCTAGTGAAAAATATGCGTGATTGTTAAGCGAAAAGCTTGAACCAAATCGCCTCGATCCCGGGCAGGGAGTGCTAGCCCGAACATATCATAAACCTGCTCGCACCCTTGCTTGAGCTTTGTTTCCTCGGGAACCTTCCTCA
>CAZAVY010000034.1:0-31543 GCA_964488685.1 uncultured Gammaproteobacteria bacterium | reverse complement strand
TGCCAATGAAATGGCTGAATCTTGTATCGTGAGCAGAATACTCTCACAGTCTCTTGCGCGGGTATGACGAGAAGAAGCGCGGGGTGGCGAGTAAACGCGGGGTTAGTACGGAGAAATCCCGGGATGTCGATATTGATCGGGGTTTTTCTGTTTAATTCTTGTATTTATTTTGTCGCGCCCATATATGACAATATCTGCTGTGATATTGCTGGGATGGGATTTTGGAACAATTCGAAGGCACGACAATACTCTCGGTGCGACGTGGATCCAGTGTCGTCATCGGTGGCGACGGTCAGGTCAGCATGGGTAACACCATCATGAAAGGAAACGCGCGCAAAGTACGCCGCCTTTACAAGGACAAGGTCATCGCCGGATTCGCCGGTGGTACCGCCGACGCGTTCATGCTATTTGAATTATTCGAAGGCAAACTCGAAAAACACAATGGCCAGATGATTCGCGCCGCAGTAGAGTTAGCCAAGGAATGGCGTTCGGACCGTGCCTTGCGTCGCCTCGAAGCGCTGCTCTGCGTCGCCAACGAGGAAGCCTCGTTGGTAATCTCGGGCAACGGCGATGTCATTGAACCCGAGGACAGCCTGATGGCGATTGGCTCGGGCGGTGCTTTTGCCCAGGCCGCAGCACGCGCGATGCTGGATACTACTGAAATGAGCGCACGTGACATCGTCGAGAAGGGATTGCAGATCGCCGGCGATATCTGCGTCTACACCAACTTGAATCACTCTTTCGAACAAATCGACTACTGAAACCGTGGATACAAACGCCATTACGCAATCGCCCATGACCCCGCGTGAAATATCGCGGGAACTCGACAACCACATTATCGGCCAGGACAAAGCCAAGCGCGCCGTTGCAATAGCTTTGCGAAACCGCTGGCGGCGGCAACAGGTTAGCGAAGAGCTACGCAACGAAATCACGCCTAAGAATATTTTGATGATGGGTCCGACCGGGGTCGGAAAAACCGAAATCGCGCGGCGCCTGGCGCGACTTGCCAACGCGCCCTTCATCAAGGTCGAAGCCACCAAGTTTACCGAGGTCGGCTACGTCGGCCGGGATGTCGAATCTATTATCCGCGACCTGGTCGACGTCTCAGTCAAGCTATTGCGCGAATCCGAAGTCAATCGGGTACGCCACCGCGCCGAAGATGAGGCCGAGGAAAAAGTGCTCGATGCGCTGCTGCCGCGCCCCACAGATTTTGCAGGGGAAGCTGAATCCCCGGGCGATGGTACGCGCCAGAAGTTTCGCAAGATGCTGCGCGAAGGGAAGCTTGACGACAAGGAAATCGAAATCGATCTACAGTTGCCGTCGGTCGGGATCGAGATCATGGCGCCACCGGGGATGGAAGACATGACTAACCAGTTACAGGGGATGTTTCAAAATCTCGGTAACGCGAAAACCAAAACTCGTAAACTGCGCGTCGAAGACGCGCTTAAAATGCTCGCCGACGAAGAGGCGGCAAAACTGATCAACGAGGACGAGCTCAAGCTAACCGCACTCGAAAACGCCGAGCAAAACGGTATCGTTTTTATCGACGAAATAGACAAGGTCGCCAAGCGCGGGGAAACCATAGGTACCGATGTGTCGCGTGAAGGCGTACAACGCGATCTACTGCCACTGGTGGAAGGTTGCACCGTGTCCACCAAGGCCGGAATGATCAAAACCGACCATATTCTGTTTATCGCCTCCGGTGCCTTCCACGTTTCCAAACCCAGCGACCTGATTCCGGAATTGCAGGGCCGTCTGCCGATTCGGGTCGAGTTATCGGCTTTAACAATAGAAGACTTCGTTCGCATTCTGCGAGAACCCAACGCATCTCTGACCGAACAATACACGGCACTGATGGAAACCGAGGGCGTGGGTCTTATATTTACCGATGACAGTCTCGCGCGCATCGCCGAGGTTGCCTGGAAAGTCAATGAAAAACAGGAAAATATCGGTGCCAGACGCCTTCACACGGTAATGGAACGCCTGCTCGAAAGCATCAGTTTCGAGGCCTCGGACATGGTAGACCAGACCATTACCATCGATGCCCAGTATGTAAACGAACATCTTGGCGAGCTTTCGCTGGATGAAGATCTATCACAGTATATTCTCTGATGAAACCAACCGAAATCAACCTGCACAAGGTATCGCGCGTTCTCGAACTCAGCTTCGAAGATGGCTCTAATTTCAAGTTACCGATTGAGTATCTTCGAGTTTACTCACCCTCCGCGGAAGTTCAGGGACATGGGCCCGGACAGCATGTACTTCAAATCGGCAAGGAAGACGTCAACATCAATACTATCGAACCGATGGGTCACTATGCGGTCAAGCTGGCCTTCGACGACAACCACGACACCGGTATTTACAGCTGGGATTATCTCTATGAGCTCGGCGTTAGCTACGAAGAGAGATGGCAGCAATACCTGCAACGCCTGCAGGCGGAAGGTTATAAAAGAAAGCCTGAATCCTGACCTGTCACCGGGCCGGCGCAACCCGCGTTGCAGCAATAGGTTCGCGTTCGGAGCGCGCAACAGGTCACTGGATACCGTAGTCAAGTCGTGAGATGACAGTGCCCCCTGAGCCTGCTATGGTTCGATCCATGCAGGACGAATCCACCACTAATTTTGGTTTCGAGGAAATACCGGCTGCAGAAAAGCAGGCCCGGGTAGGAGCGGTTTTCTCTTCGGTTGCGCAAAAGTATGACCTGATGAACGATGTCATGTCGTTCGGAATGCACCACCTGTGGAAACGTTTCACGCTCGAAATGTGTGGCCTGCGAGACGGTCACAAGGTGCTGGATCTGGCCGGCGGAACAGGCGACCTGGCGATCAAGCAGGCCCGGATGACTGGCGATTCCGGCCAGGTGATTCTCGCCGATATCAACGCTGCAATGTTACGACAGGGCCGCGACCGCGTCATCGACAAGGGCTTCCTCGATCGCATCGAAATGGTGCAATGCAATGCCGAAATATTACCCTTTGCCAACAATCACTTCGATTGTATAACCATGGCATTTGGGTTGCGTAATGTCACCGATAAAGCGAAGGCGCTGGCATCGATGCAACGCGTGCTGAAACCCGGTGGTCGCCTGTGCGTGCTTGAGTTCTCGAAACCCATCTATCAGCCGCTGGAAAAGATCTACGACTTTTATTCGTTCAAACTACTACCGCGCATGGGTGAGGTCATCGCCAAAGACCGCGCCAGTTACCGGTATCTCGCCGAATCAATCCGCATGCACCCCGATCAGAACGCACTCGGACAAATCATGCTCGATGAGGGTGGTTTTGATGAAGTTCAAGTGCACAACCTGAGCTGCGGTATCGTCGCCCTGCATCGCGCTTTTAAATACTAGTCAGCCGACACCGTGCGATCTGACGACGCCCCGAGCGCAACCCTCATCGATTCAATTCAGAACTCGCTGCTTGCCGCGGTTGAAATCGGAGGTAATCGTTTACTTGGCTTTGACGAAATTGCGCTGAAGGGTTGTCACGATATGCAGGGGCATTGCATCGCCTTCGATTTCACGGATCTCGATTTTCAGCTTTACTGTCACCCCGGCAGCTGGGGTATTCGCCTGAGTAGATACCCTCCTTCCCGGCAAGTGGATGCCACTCTTTCCGGGCGATTTATGGCACTGGTTAATCTCGCTACCCACGAAGAAAAGATTTCTACTTCGATCCGGGAACGGGTTAGTTTCGATGGCGATGTTGCGCTCGCACAAAAGATGCAACGGATACTGACCGATCTCGATATCGACTGGGAAGAGATCCTGGCCCAGTGCGGCGGCGATATACTGGCGTTCCAGATCCACCAGCGGGCACGCAAGTTCGGCACATGGTTACGACAAAGCGCTGACTCCTTGCTGCAGACCAGCAGCGAGTACCTGCGCGAAGAAGCGCATCTGAGCCCGACCGAGGTCGAATTCGGTGTCTTTCAATCCAGTGTTACCGAACTCAAGCACGATGTTGCCCGTAGCGAGGCACGCTTGCAGCGTTTGCTCGGCAAGTTCAATCTGCCGTAATGCGTAACCTGTTACGCCTGATTTCGATTAATTTCACGATGGCTCGTTTCGGGCTGGATGAAATCATTTTGTCGATGCATTTCTACCGCCCGCTTTACCTGTTGGGCGCGATCAATCCGTTTAACTGGTTTCGCAGCAAGCAACTGAGTGAGGCCCAGCGTCTGCGCTTATGCATCGAGTCACTGGGCCCGATCTTCATCAAGTTCGGTCAAATGATGGCGACGCGGCGCGATCTGTTCGGTGACGAAATTACCGATGAACTCGAAAAACTGCTCGACCAGGTACCACCGTTTGCGTGGCCTGAGGCGCACCAGATAATCGAGCAGCAACTCGGCATGCCACTGGAAAAAGCGTTCAAAACTTTCGATGAGAAAGAAATCGCATCCGCCTCAATCGCCCAGGTTTATGCAGCCCAACTACCCGACGGACAGGAGGTCGTCGTCAAAATTGTGCGCCCTGGAATTGAGCGGCTGATTCAACAGGATATTGAGGTGTTGATGTTGTTGGCTAAAATGGCCGACCGATACTGGCACCAGGCTCAACGGATTAAACCGATTCAGATCGTGCGCGAATTTGAAACCACCATCCTGAACGAACTCGATCTGGTTCGTGAAGCCGCCAACGCCAGCGAGTTACGCCGCAATTTCGACGGTTCGGCCGATCTCTATGTGCCGTTCGTGCACTGGGATTATTGCCGTTCCGGGGTCATGGTGATGGAACGTATCAGCGGCATCCCGGTGTCCGATATCAAGCAGCTGCGGGCGCATGAAGTCGACTTCGAAGCGCTGTCGCGCAAGGGTGTGGAAATCTTTTTCACCCAGGTCTTTGATCATAATTATTTTCATGCCGATATGCATCCGGGTAATATTTTTGTCTCCGCAGACAAGCCCGAGGACCCCAGGTATATCGCTGTAGATTTCGGTATCATGGGCTCCTTATCGACCAGCGATCAACGCTATCTTGCGGAAAATTTCGTTGCGTTTTTTAACCGCGACTATCGCCGGGTGGCTGAACTGCACGTCGATTCGGGCTGGGTGGACGCCGACACCCGCATCGATGAATTCGAAGCCGCTATCCGCAGCGTGTGCGAACCCATGTTCCAGCGTCCATTGGCGGAGATTTCGTTCGGCCAGCTGCTTTTGCGCCTGTTTCAGACCGCACGTGCGTTCAACATGGAAATTCAACCCCAGCTTTTGCTGCTTGAAAAGACCTTTTTGCATATCGAAGGTCTCGGGCGCCAGTTATATCCCCAGCTTGACCTCTGGGATACGGCCAAACCTTTTCTGGAACGTTGGCTTTCTGAACAACTCGGCCTGCGCGCCCTGGTCAAGGGCATGAAAAAGAACCTGCCTTATATCGCCGAGCACTTGCCGGATTTGCCTCAGCTTGCTTTCAAGGCACTAAATCGCATCGCCAATAATGAACTCCGGGTAGAACTGAGTTCGCGTCAGATCGATGTGGTGAGGCAGGAGATTCGTCGCGCTAACCGTCGGAATATCCGCGCTATTATCGGCAGCAGTTTTGTTGTCAGCGCGAGTATAGTGCTGGGTCTCGATGGCATTGCACCGATCATGGTCGGCAGTGGACAGCTGATAGTACCGTTACTGAGCGCCGCGTTGTTGATCCCCGGTATCTACCTGCTGATCAGTAGCTATATCGACGACTAGCACTGGTCCTGGGTCAGATTCTTGTTGAGGCGTTTACCGTGTTTATAGCCTTTCCAGTAGGCCTTTTTCACTTCTTTGCGATAATCCTCAGGAATTGTTTCAAGATAGTCGTTGTAATCACGGGTGAAAACCGTCTCATCCTGGCAAAACTTTCGTTTGTAAGCCAACTGTCCGGTAAGTTCGGCAATTCGTATATTACGAAACTTGGGATCCTCGGGGTCCGGCTCCTCCTCTACAACCTCTGCTACCGGTTCAGCAGCCCTGTTTTTACCTTTTTCGTCCGTCACATTGGCACCGACAGGTTTTTCGGTTCGAATTCGCGAACGCGTCAAACGCTCACATTCATCCTCTGACAGTAACGTGGTGTTTTCCTTGCTCTTGTCAAAGCCTTCCTGAAAGGCATCACGCATGGGATCCCGGCTTAGTTCCGGCATCTGTTGCACACGTTGGGTAAATTCCGCGAGCACGCTCGCTTCCCCGCATTGCAGACGCGAATAGCTCAGTGTGCCCAGGGTGCGAGACAGGTTGACGACTGTGTTGGTGGCATTTTCAAGCGCGACTGGATTGACCTCGGCGCCGTCTTCCGACGGCGGCAGGCCAAGCTCGGCGATGGCCTTGTCAATAATCCCCATGATCGAACTCAAACCCTGATCCAACAGCTCGGCGCGGCCACTAAAAGACAGGCTTGAAAGGATTAATGACACAAACAGCAATTTTAGAAATTTCATGGCGTTACCGTAATTTGCTGATAGTGAGAATTAAACCATGGATCACTCGCTTCATCCAGTGAGCATAGCATTACATTTTTGCACTGCATCACAATTTCAACCATAATGCAGCGTCTTTTTCAGCTGTATCACTGGATTGAATCACCGACGCGTCTGTTCCTGGTTTGGGACCCCCCCGATCTCCTCCTGTAAACCCTGCCCTACAATCCGGGCCCGATTAGGTGATTCGGGAATCTTGTACCTGCTCCCGGCAAACAATTTCTCCCTACTCGAGTTGATCGGTATATGACTCAGACCGTGCCCAATATTGGTTTCGTTAGTCTGGGTTGCCCGAAGGCCACGGTCGACTCCGAGCAGATCATCACTCAATTGAGCGCCGAGGGTTACCACATCGTAGCAGATTACGATGACGCGGATTTGGTCATCATCAATACCTGCGGCTTTATCGACTCCGCGGTCGAGGAGTCGCTCGAAACCATCGACGAAGCACTGCACGAAAACGGCCGCGTGATTGTAACCGGCTGTCTCGGTGCCCGCGCCGAGTTGATCAACGAGCGCTTTCCCGATCTGCTCGCGGTCACGGGTCCGCACACGAAAGCGGACGTCATGCGGGCGGTGCGCGAACATCTGCCGGCACCACACGACCCGTTTCTGGACCTGGTGCCGAAACAGGGAGTACGCCTGACACCCCGGCACTACGCCTACCTCAAGATATCCGAGGGCTGTAACCACCGTTGCAGCTTTTGCATTATCCCGTCAATGCGGGGAGATCTTGTCAGCAGGCCAATCGATGAAGTCATGGATGAGGCGCAGATCCTCGTCGATACCGGAATACGGGAAATCCTGGTAATTTCGCAAGACACCAGCGCCTACGGGGTGGATTGTAAGTACGCCACCCGCTTCTGGCAGGGGCAACCCCTGCGAACCCGGTTTCTTGATTTGTCTCGCGCTCTGGGGCAACTCGGTGTCTGGATAAGATTGCACTATGTTTACCCTTACCCACACGTTGATGACGTCATCCCATTGATGGCTGATGGCGTTATCCTGCCGTATCTCGACATTCCTTTCCAGCATGCCAGTAAGAAAATTCTGAAGTCGATGAAACGCCCCGGAAACCGGGATCGGGTGCTGGAACGCATCGCATGCTGGCGTCAAATCTGCCCCGAGCTTGTCATTCGCAGTACATTTATCGTCGGTTTCCCGGGTGAAACCGATGCCGATTTCGAAGAATTGCTCAATTTCCTTGAGCTTGCGCAAATTGACCGGGTCGGCTGTTTTACCTACTCCCCGGTTGATGGCGCGACAGCCAACACGTTGGCGGATGCGGTGCCCGAGGTGCTCAAACAGGAGCGCTACCATCAGTTCATGCTCAAGCAACAGGCTATCAGCACCAAAAAACTGCAACGCCGCATCGGCCAGCAGATGACGGTTCTGATCGAAACCGATACCGCGCAGGGTTACCTCGGGCGATGTTACGCAGACGCACCCGAGATTGACGGCCTGGTCCACATCACCACCGAGCAGCAATTACCGCTGGGGCAATTCTGCCGGGTCGAGATCAACGCCGCCGATGAATACGACCTTTACGCATCGCTCAACAGGTAAATCTTCCCGCCCTCGACCTTGATTGGCAGGGTTTCCAGGCTATCCCCCGGGCAGGGACCGGAAATACATTCCCCGGTATCGATCAGGAAACGCGCGTCGTGCACCGCGCACTGGATCAGTGTGCGATCAAGATCGAGAAATTGATGGTCGACCCAGTCCAGCGGCGACCCGGTATGCGGGCAACTGTTACGGTAGGCAAAACATTCCCCATCGCGTCTCACGATGAAGCCCTCGACCCGCTTTTCAGCCAATTCCAGCGAGAATCCGAAACTCCCGGGATCGGACAAGCGCGCTAAATCACAGATAAAGGTTAATTTTTCCATATTTGTGCTTATAAAATTCGGTTCACAGCCGATAACTTTCAAGCCACATTTAGATGGCATAAATTTGCATTCATTCTGCGTAGGGCATGATTGGGACGAGGATACCGAGTTAATGCTACATAAAGTCGAAGAAAATACCGACTGGAGATCGAAATATCAACACGTTCTCAAGGATCTAGAGCTGCGCGAACAGGAATGGTCGCAGGTCGAAGTCCTGCTTCGTAAAGCCATCGGCCGTTTGAGCATTGCCGGTCGCGGGCTTGATGTACAACTGGACAAGCATCTGCGCGTAATTCAAGAATTATCAAGGACAAAACGCGATGAGAAGCTTGCCGCTGCGCTCGAAAAACTGTCCGAGATTATCGCCTCTCTCGAAAATACCCAAATAGGCGGGGTCAAGCTACGTCGTTCCGATCCCATTATGTTGATGCTGGAGTTATTGCAGAACATACATTTTAATTCCCTGCAGCGCAGTCAGTTGAAACAAATTTGCTCGGAACTGTTGATTACCGTTGCTAACGGTCATGATCGTAATTCGGTCAGCGTATACATCCAGAAGTTGTCGGTCCTGATCAATGAAAATTTTGATAATCTCGAAGGCGACCGTCAATCGGTAAGAATCGTTTTACAGTTACTTGACCTGCTTGATCTGGATGAGCCCGGAGGCGAACAGATTCGGGAACAATTCCGCAGTACCGAGAAATTTCAGGAACAGGAATTACAAGCCCTTGCCGATTTACTCAACCTGCAAATCAACTCGGTGTCCGGGAACTCATCGATCGACGAGGTGATGACAACGCTGCTTGAGCGGCTCGCAATCGTCGAAGGTGCCAACGGTAACGCGCAGCAAATTCAGACCCGGGTGCATGAAGGTATCGAAGATGAACAATGGACCGATACCCTGAACGAAATCGTCAACTCGGTTTCCAACTCGCTCAAGAGCCTCGAAAACGAGAAGCGAGAACTTGAAGCCTTCATCGTCAATGTCACCGATCAACTCGGTGAAGTGACCCGGGTCATCTCCGAAGAACATGAGGAGCAACAGTCAATTCACGAAGACACCGTGGCTTTACAGAATTTCGTTCAGCAGGGCATGGGTCTAATCCAGAAAAATGTTCAGTCGACAGGTGACCTGCAACACCTGAAATCAGAAATTTCCAAAAACATCGGCCAGATTTGCGATGGCGTCGACGACTATGCGGGGCGTTTTAACCTGCGCCACGAAGCAACCGAGGAACGCAATCTCAAGCTCAGCGAACAACTATCAAAGATGGAACAGGAGACTCAGGAACTCCAGGTGATGCTGGAGGAAAATCGGGCCAAGCTGCTTTACGACGCACTCACCGGTGTCTACAGCCGCATGGCTTACGACGAGCGTATTACGCAGGAGCTTGCGCGTTGGACGCGTTACCAGACCCCGTTCAGTTTCGTCATGCTCGACATCGATCATTTCAAACGCATCAACGACAACTATGGTCATAACGCCGGTGACAAGGCGCTTAAAATTGTTGCCCAGATGATGCTGAAATACGTACGTCAGTCTGACTACGTATTTCGAATCGGCGGTGAAGAGTTCGTATTGTTGTTAACCAGTACCCCGGCAGACAAGGCCGCGACTTTAGTGGAAAAGATGCGCTCAGGAATTGCGGCTAGCAGCTTTCATTTCAAGGGCGAACCGGTAAACCTGACATTGTCGGCGGGGATCACCGAAACCCGTACCGGGGATAGCGTCGAATCCATTTATGAGCGTGCCGATCAGGTCTTGTACAAGGCCAAAAATTCGGGGCGCAATTGTCAGTTTATCGCAGATTAACCGAGTTCGGCAGGGGTTTTAGCAACAATGGTCAAGGCATGCAGTTCACCCGATGCGATTTCATTGCTGACGCAGGCGTATACCAGTTTGTGGCGCTTTATCGGTGTCAGGCCTTCGAAGTCATCGCTGGTGACATTGGCTACAAACTTGCCTTCGCCCCCGCTAACTTCGACCGCGGCAGCGGGCAGTTGCGAGACGATTAACTGCTGGATCTGTTCGGGAGTCACAATTAGAGGTTTCGATTCGAGTAAGTGATTAGTCAAACTATATTACAAGAGGCGACAGGAATAACCATGCAAAAAATACTATTATGCTTAATCTTTTTGATGTTGTGCATCACCCAGGCAAATGCCGCTGAAGAAGAACAACCCGAATCGAAAACATCCGCCTATTTGTCGCTTGGTGACCCGATGATACTCAATCTCAGCGGCAGCAAGCGGCTGGTCTTCCTGCAGCTCAGCGCAGATGTTTTAATCGGCGATGCGGATGCGGAAGAAACCATTAAAATCCATGTGCCGGCGATTCGCCACAGTCTGATCATGCTGCTCAGCGAGCAGAAGGCTAGCGATATCAAGTCACCGAACAAACGCGAAGAAATCCGCCAACTGGCCACTACCCGGGTTCGGACCCTGATAGAGGACCTATCCGGTAGCGCCGAGGTCAGCGACCTGTTGTTTTCGAGCATCCTGGTTCAATAGATCCCCTGCTACCGAAGCCGGGCGTTATTTCGGGTTGAGTTCGAGTTACTCGTTTTTGACACAGCGGGCTGACTGACCGCGGATAAATCCGAGTAACTGCTCACCCACCAGGGTGAAGCGCCAGTCCTGGGTGAGGCGGCTGCTTTTCTGGTCTGTTATCAGGGTGTCGATATCCTTGCGCGTCGCCAACGTGGCCGGCGCGATCTGATTCTTGTCTGCAATCACCCGGCACATAGCCATCAGGCAATCCCCCAACGCAAGTTGTTGCTTGTTTAACTTTTTCATTTTATCGTGGCGCGGCCATTGTTCTGAGTTGCGTTGCTCAGCCTGCCAGATAATTTCAAGCAATTTGTCACCGTGCCGGCTGACCGTCTTGTCACTCATATGCTGAATGCGCGCCAGGGATTCGAGATCGGGTGGTTTGCGGCGTGCGATTTCGATCAGCACATCATCTTTAACGATCCAGCGACGCGGGCGATTGTGGCGTTGTGCCAGTTCCTCCCGCCACTGGCACAAATCACTCACGATCTGAAGTTTTTCACCGTTGAGCTTTTGCACCCCCTTGAGCCGTTTCCACAATCGCGCCTTGTCCACTCGATAAGTTTCGGCTTCACTCATCGCGCGCAGATCTTTTTCGATCCAGCTGGAGCGTTTGCAGGACACAAGTTCCTGATTCAATTCCTGATACACTGCCGACAGGTAGCGCACATCGTCCATCGCGTAACCAAGTTCATCCAGGCTTAGGGGCCGGTGCATCCAGTTGGCCCGCGTATGCTTTTTCTCCAGCGCAACTCCGGTAATCTGCTGCACCAGATCGGCATAAGAAATCTGGTTACTATAACCGAGTACCGCGGCTGCAAGCTGAGTATCGAACACCGGCGAAGGCACTTCACCAAACTTCTGGAACAGGATTTCGAGATCCTGCGAGGAAGAATGGAACACCTTGAGCAAATCCTTTTTGAGCAGTAACTCGATCAGCGGTGCAAACTCGGTAATCGCGAGCGGATCGATGCAACCGAGTTGATTCCCACTGGCAATCTGGATCAGCGCGAGCTCGGGGTAATACGTGCTTTCACGGATAAACTCGGTATCGATCACACAATAGGGAGCGACGATAATGCTCGCGCAAAACCGGGCCAGTTGATGGTCACTGTCTATATACTCGTAGTCGCAAGCCAGGCCCAAAGTATTGCTATCTCATCAATGCTTTGCGGCGGAAATCCCGCAACACTACGAACACCCAGGGCCAAATCAGCATACCGAAAATCGGTGCCCCGAAAAATCCCAGTAGTGGCATCGGGCGGCCGAGGATACCTTCGACCCAGGCCACGATCATCTGGTCGATCAGCAACAGCAAAAATACGTAGATGGCTTGCTGGGCCAGACCCAGTACGCGAATACGCTGATAAAAATTCAAGTTGACGAAAATGATGATAACCAGTGCCAGGGTGTGCTGGCCGAGCAGGGTACCCAGTGAGGTATCGAGTATTATGCCGATAAAAAACGCATGCCAGAGCCCGATGCGTTTGGGTAGCGCCATGCTCCAGTAAATCAGGGCCAGTGCCATCCAGTTAGGACGATATATCTGCACCCAGTCAGGCAATGGCAGGATCATCAGAACCAACGCAACCAGCAGGCTTAAGTAAACAACCAGATATTTCAGCTGTGACATCCTAGTATCTGGGCTTGATGACCAGTACCTCGCGGCTGGAATCCAGGCGTGCCTTGGGTTGGGCGAGAACCGTTACAAACCCGCGTATCCGGTCTTCATTGATGGCGGTGACCCTGGCAACCGGATAATCCGGTGGAAAGCGACCGCCCAGTCCCGATGTAACCAGATCATCGCCGACCATAATATCTGCGGTGGCAGGCAGGTAGCGTAGTTCAAGCTGACGCGTAGAACCCCTGCCGAAAGCCACCGAGCGGGTACCGCTGCGTACAAATTGAACCGGTATCGCATGCTCGGGATCAGAAATAAGGATTGTTGTCGCCGACTGGGCATTGACGTGTATGACCTGGCCCATGACACCGAAGTCATCGATGACGGCGTTTCCAATCTCGATGCCATCGCTACCGCCCTTGTTAATCTCGATAAGCTGACGATAAGGGTTTTGATCTACCGATAGCAGTTCGGCAACGATGACATCGTCGGCGATCTTGCGCGACGAACCCAGCAGGTTGCGCAAGCGTGCATTTTCCTCGGCCAGAATTTCGAGCTTTTGCAGGCGTGCATTCAATATTCGACCCTCGGCTTTGAGGGCCGCGTTTTCATCGAGCAAACTGGTATGCGAGGTAAACCAGTCGTTCAACCAGTTACCCCCGGTTGCCGGTAAGCTGACCAGGTATCTTATCGGGGAAAGCACCAATGAGATATTGGCGCGTACTATCTCAAGCTGGTGGAAACGATGATCGCCCACCATCATCGCAATACTCAGAATTATCAGAAACAGCGCCTGTAGTGAAGCGCCACGAGCCTGGCGTCGAGTCTTCATTTAGGCGTTCGTCATTTTTTACTCTATGGCCAGAAAATCCAGCCCATGTTCATCGATCATTTCGAGCACCCGTCCCCCACCGCGGGCCACACAGGTTAACGGATCTTCAGCAATAATTACCGGTAATCCGGTTTCCTCCATGATTAACCGATCCAGGTCACGCAACAGTGCCCCGCCGCCCGTGAGCACAATTCCACGTTCAGCGATGTCGGAACCTAGTTCCGGTGGCGTCTGTTCCAGCGCATTTTTAACCGACGAAATAATACCGTAGAGCGGATCTTGCAGCGCTTCCAGGATTTCATTGCTATTTAACGTGAAACTGCGTGGCACGCCTTCGGACAGGTTACGCCCCTTTACTTCCATTTCGAGTAAATCTTTGCCCGGATAGGCGGCGGCGATCTCTACCTTGATTCTTTCCGCGGTCGCCTCGCCGATCAGAATGCCGTAATTACGACGCACGTAGTTGATGATTGCATCGTCGAATCGATCACCTCCAATGCGCACCGAGGCCGAGTAAACAATGCCGTTGAGCGACATAACGGCCACTTCAGAGGTTCCGCCTCCGATATCGAGCACCATCGAACCCTGGGGCTCGTCTACCGGCATACCGGCGCCGATGGCCGCCGCCATCGGTTCTTCGATCAGGTAAACCTTGCGCGCTCCGGCGCCCAAAGCGCTTTCCCGGATCGCTCGGCGCTCGACCTGGGTTGCGCCGCAGGGAACACAGATCAACACGCGCGGGCTGGGGCGCAAGAACTGGTTTTCATGCACCTTGCGGATAAAATGTTGCAACATTTTTTCGGTATAGGTGAAATCCGCGATTACGCCGTCTTTCATCGGACGCTTAGCGGTGATGTTTTCCGGGGTTCGCCCGAGCATTTTTTTGGCGTCGGTACCGACCGCTTCGATCGATTTCGGACCGCCGGGTCCCCGGTCCTGGCGAATTGCGACGACCGACGGCTCATTCAGAACAATGCCCTGGCCCCTGGAATAAATAAGCGTATTGGCGGTACCCAGGTCAATCGATAAATCGTTGGATAGCAAGCCTCGAATAGCTGCGAACATGCTGTGTTTTTAACCCGCTGTGTGTTATTTGATGTGCGCTGACACAAAATATTCAAAAGTGCCGGATAGTATAGCGCAGAACCAGCGTACCATAGCAATGAGATGCTTTTTTCACAAGGTGAAATACCTTAAAAATCAGGCTTTTGCTTAAAGTTGCGGTGAAATTGTGGTAACTTTGCGGGCTTTTCCGTGACGCTTTGAAAATTTCCTGAAATGACCCTGAAATCCGCGGACGTTCGTGCTATTGCCCACCTCGCGCGCCTACACATCGAAGACGATGCGATTGATGATTATGTAAACGATTTATCCAGCATACTGGCCCTGGTCGAGCAGATGAACCAGGTCGATAGCCGTGGTGTCGCGCCCTTGTCAAACCCGCTGGATGCAACGCAACGATTGCGTGACGACGCGGTGACCGAAATTGATCAACGCGATAAATTTCAGCGTTTAGCGCCGGATGTTGCTGCGGGATTTTACCGGGTTCCAAAGGTGATCGAATAATGACCCTGGGTATCACCGAGATCAGCCAGGGCCTGGCTGACGGCCGATTTTCCAGCACCGAGGTGACCCAGGATTACCTGGCGCGGATCGCCCGGTACAATCCTGTACTCAACTGTTTTATCACCGTTACCGACGAGCTGGCGCTCGAACAGGCACGACTTGCCGATATCAAACTGGCCAAAGGCAAAGCTGGCGCACTCACCGGGGTTCCGCTGGCGCATAAGGATTTATTCTGCACCGACGGTGTCAAAACTTCCTGCGCCTCACGTATCCTCGACAATTTCATCGCGCCTTACGACGCTACCGTGATCGAACATTTCAAGCGTGACGGTTCCGTGATGTTGGGTAAAACCAATATGGATGAATTCGCGATGGGTTCTTCCAACGAAAACTCCTACTATGGCAGCGTCGCCAATCCGTGGAATACCGCGCACGTTCCGGGTGGATCCTCCGGTGGCTCCGCCGCGGCAGTCGCCGCCGGTCTCGCACCGGGCGCGACCGGAACCGATACCGGCGGCTCGATTCGCCAACCGGCGGCGTTATGCGGGGTAACCGGCGTCAAACCGACCTATGGCCGCGTGTCACGTTACGGCATGATCGCCTTTGCTTCGAGTCTCGATCAGGGTGGACCGTTTGCACGTAGCGCACAGGATTGCGCGCTGTTACTGCGAACCATGGCAGGGTTTGATCACCGTGATTCGACCTGCACCGAGCAGGAAGTGCCGGACTACCCTCGTGAACTCGGGCGCGGCGTGGAGGGTTTAAAGATCGGATTGCCACGCGAATACTTCGCCGAGGGTCTAGATGACAGGCTGGCGCGCGTAATCGAAACCGCAATCGGTGAACTGCGTAAACTGGGCGCCGAATTCCAGGATATTTCACTCCCGAACACCCGGCTGTCGATCCCGACCTATTACGTGCTGGCGATGGCGGAATGCTCATCCAACCTGTCACGTTTCGACGGTGTGCGTTTTGGTCATCGTTGTGAGGATCCGCTGGATCTCGAAGATTTGTACAAACGCTCTCGCGGCGAGGGTTTTGGCGCCGAGGTTAAACGTCGTATCCTGATTGGAACCTACGCACTTTCTGCCGGCTACTACGATGCTTATTACCTCAAAGCGCAGCAATTGCGACGCATGATCAAGGACGACTTTCAGAAAGCCTTTGAAAGCGTTGATTTGATTCTGGGCCCGACGACACCCGAAGTTGCCTTCAAAATTGGCGCCAAAACCGATGATCCGGTCAGCATGTACCTGCAGGATATATACACCATTTCGCTGAACCTCGCCGGGCTGCCCGGTATGTCGTTACCGGTCGGTTTTGTCGATAACCTGCCGGTTGGCATGCAGCTAATCGGAAATTATTTCGAAGAGGCCAATCTGCTCAATACCGCCCACAGCTACCAACAGGTAACCGACTGGCACCTTCAATCTCCGGAACTTGAAACATGAGCGGCTGGGAAACCGTCATCGGACTCGAAATACATGCGCAGCTCGCGACCGTGAGCAAGATCTTTTCCGGCGCATCAACTGCCTTCGGAGCAGAGCCCAATACCCAGGCCTGCGTGGTCGACCTCGGCATGCCCGGCGTGCTGCCGGTACTCAATCACGAAGTGGTGAATATGGCAATTCGTTTCGGGGTTGCCATCGACGCCCAGATCGATCATCGCTCGGTGTTTGCGCGCAAAAATTATTTTTACCCGGATTTGCCCAAAGGTTACCAGATCTCGCAGTTTGAACTGCCGATCGTCGGTCGCGGGCGTATTTCGATCAGCCCGGCGGAGGGCGAACACCGGGTAATTGGCATCACGCGTGCGCATCTTGAGGAAGACGCCGGCAAATCCATACATGATCAGTTTGCCGAAAAAAGCGGCATCGATTTGAACCGCGCCGGCACACCATTACTAGAAATCGTGTCCGAGCCCGATATGCGTTCCGCCAAAGAAGCGGTCGCTTACGCCCGTAAAATTCACACGCTGCTTCGTTATCTAGAGATTTGCGACGGCAATATGCAGGAAGGCTCTTTTCGTTGCGATGCCAACGTTTCGGTAAGGCGCATGGGAGATAACGAGCTCGGTACCCGCGCCGAACTCAAGAATATCAATTCGTTCCGTTTTCTGGAGCGTGCCATCAACCATGAAGTTAAACGCCAGATCGATTTGATCGAAGACGGTGATCGCGTGGTACAGGAAACCCGGCTTTACGATTCTGAGCGAGATGAAACCCGCTCGATGCGCAGCAAGGAAGAAGCCAATGACTATCGTTACTTTCCCGACCCGGATTTACTGCCGGTTACGATCAGCGATGAAGATATAGCGCGTATTCGTGCCGCGCTGCCTGAGTTGCCAGAACAGAAAAAACAACGCTATATCGATGACCTCGGATTGACAGATGACAAGGCCGAACTGTTAACCGTCAATCGCGATACCGCACTGTATTTCGAAACGGCTCTCAGCGAAGCAGCCGAACACACCACGCTGCTCGCCAACTGGATTCTGGGTGACCTCGCCGGTGCCCTGAACAAGGGTAACCTTGAAATTTCCGAATCGCCGATTGATGCTATGCCGCTGGCAC
This sequence comes from uncultured Gammaproteobacteria bacterium, assembly GCA_964488685.1. Classification (GTDB taxonomy): domain Bacteria; phylum Pseudomonadota; class Gammaproteobacteria. The sequence continues at coordinate 14,060 of CAZAVY010000034.1, read as the reverse complement.
AATTGGTGACGCGAATCGCCGACAATACGATCTCGGGCAAAATTGCCAAGGAAGTGTTCGAGGCGATGTGGCGGGGAGAGGGCGGGCCTGATGAGATTATCGAAGCACGCGGTTTGAAACAGATTACCGACAGTGGCGCGATCGAAATCTTGATCGATGAAATAATCACCGCCAATCCGGAACAGGTTGAACAGTTCCGCGCCGGCAAAGAAAAAATCCTCGCCTTTTTAGTCGGCCAGGTCATGCAACAATCAAGGGGCAAGGCCAACCCCGGGCAGGTTAACGCGATGTTACGCGATAAGCTGAAATAAAACCGATGCTCAGGATCAAGCGTAGTTGCAGCTACAAGATCATCACGCGCGCGGTGCAACTGGGAGGCAGGCCCCTGGTTGCACTATTGATGCCCGGGGCTGAAGATTGCGAACCCTGCCTTGATAAAAATCAACTACAGGCCAGCCTTGAAACCTATCCGGATGCGATTATCGTTTACAATCAACAGGCCGATGCGTTCGAGCTGGTGAAAAACCTCGCAGTTCCCGGCACCCAGATTTATATCGAGATTCGGCAGGATACCCGGGGGGTTCTGGGTTTACATGCTAAAGTCATGCGCGATGGCGAATTTCAAACCCTGGATTTGATCTACCAGTAAATCGGTAAAGGCTCTGGCTTTTGCCGCGAGGCACTAAACTGCATGTCGAAAGTTTTACTCATCACCGGAGCGAGCCGCGGTATCGGCGCCGCCAATCCGAAGCGATATACCTAATGAAACTTCTGGCGCTACCCGCCCCCGTTGAAACTTGATCGCATACCCGGTGGAACCCCAGATCAGCACCGAAATCAGGTATAAACTTGCCGAATGGCTATACATTTACAGATCTGATGGTTTCGCGAGAGCCGCCATCCAGCAATCACTCAACATTTTCAGTAACCCGCGGTAGTCAAAAAGAAGCGATTCTTTCATCGCCGGTTCGTCGGCGCAATAGACGCGCATCAAGCGCAGGCTCTGCTCCTGATCCAGGTCGGCGGAATTGCACAAGGTCGCCAGATCCCAGTAGGGTGAAGCCATCGCTGAGTATTCCCAGTCGATTATCCACAGCTTCGATTCATCGACCAGCAGGTTCTCCAGCACCAGGTCATTGTGCGAGGCGACGTAGGCACTATCCCCTGTCTGGAGCCGTTCAAGCACCTGCTCTGCCTGGCGTAAGCAGGGTTGTAATCGTAACTGTTCAGAATGGGTCAACATCCCGAAGTAACCCGACAACAACTTACCCATATTTACCCGACCACGGAACTCGATTCCACTACGATGCAATCGCCGCAACGGCTCGACTATCGCCTGCAACATTTCATCACGGCTGAAGTCCGCGGCACGTAAACAACGGCTGCTACTTAAGGTAGCTGTCAGTGTGATTCCATCACTATCTCTCCATGAGACCCGGGGCGCGATGTCCAGCTGTTCTGCGCGGGATTGATTGAATGCCTCAGCCTCGCGATCGATAAAACGCCCGCTTTGCGTTTTCGGAATTCGTAGTACCCAGTCGTATTGCTCGTTCCACAGGCGGAAGCTGTGGTTGGTATACCCCGCCAGCGGCAGGATGGTGAAATCGCCGACCGTAAGATCCGCAAACAGCGGTACTCGAGCAAAAATCTGCTCGAACTCAAGCTGATTCACATTGTCCCCAGATAACTTCGAACTTCGGCCCGTTGCGAGCGTTCGATAAGTTCTGTGGTTGCTTCCAGCGCGGCAATGCTGCCATCGCTGACAAACGCGGTACGCGCGGAGGCGATAAGTGCATCGCGAGGCTGGTGGCTGACCAGCAATGCGACCATGTTATTTTCGCGCACCAGATTCTTGACCAGCCCGATCAAATCTTCCCGCAGCGCGGGACCGAGCGACGCAAACGCCTCATCAAGCAATAATATTTTGCGCTTACGCACCAGCACCCGCGCCAGTGCGACGCGTTGACGCTGCCCTCCGGACAGCTCCCCCGGTTTACGATGTTGCAGCTGACTTAGCCCCAACTGGGCGAGGGCTTCGGCCACGGTATCAGCCTGCTCACGATCAAGGCGCAAACCCGGGTCGACTCCCAGCGCCACGTTGGTATAGAGGTCGAGGTGGGGAAACAAATTGTGTTGTTGAAAAACGATGGATACCGGACGCGTTGCCACCGACAGTTTTTCGATGGCGCGGCCATCAAGCAGTATCTCCCCCGAACTCGGCTTCAGAAACCCGGCGACCAGGCTCAACAAGGTCGATTTACCCGAGCCACTGGGGCCGATCAGACTCAGAACTTCACCCGTGGCAACCTCAAGCTTGAAGTGCATGGTTGGGGCCGAGCCCTCCGGGTAGGCAAACGCCAACTGCTTGATCTCAAGCATCGGCTTTACCGCCAATCAGTCGTTCCAGCATCCAGAACACGAGCAGGCACAGTATCATCAATATCATCGCAGTGATGGTTGCCTGGGGGATGAGATAGGCGCCCAATTGCTGATATATCAAAAGCGGCAGGGTCGCGGTATTCGGGCTACCAAATAAAGCGATGACACCGAGATCGCCCATCGCAAGTGCCGCAACCAGCGCTGTCGCGAGCCCCAGGGGCCGACGTAACAACGGCCATTCGAGAAATCGAAATCGAGACCATCCCTGCAACGCCAGGCTTTGGCATAGACCATGATAACGCGCGTAATTCTGGCGCATTGCCGGACCCAGTATGCGAATCACAAACGGCAACCCCATCATCGCGTTGATCGCGATTACGATCGGATAAACCCATTCAGCCATATCGACCCACGAAAACAGCAACACGAAAATGCCGGTGCCGATTACCAACGGCGGTACCACGTATACAATTGAACCCGCGAGATCGATTAACCGCGCCCTGCCCGGTTGCCCTGACTGGGCGAGACTGGCGCTGAATTGCATCAGGAACCAGCCGGCGATGACCGACAGCGCGGCCGCCGATAAACCGATGAAAAGTGTTTTCACGATCGCTTGCCATAAGGAAACCGCGCTGATGACTCGCAATACAGGCCCCCCGAAGGCATCGATAACCATCGATAACAAGGGCATACAGACCGTGATCGCGGCAAGCAGAATCAGCAGGATGTTGGCGAATTCATGGTTTGTCGTGGCGGGTTTTGACATTGTCGTAATAGTATTTTCCACTTCCGGCAGGCGTTGCAGTTTAAGCACCAGGGCTGCCACCATCAGACACAACCCGAGTTGCAATAGCGCGAGAATCACGGCCTGTGCCGGGTTGAAGTCAAAGCGCAGGGACTGGTAAATCGCGACCTCGAGGGTGGTACTTCCGGGACCGCCGCCGAGGGTCAATACCACCGCAAAACTGGTCAAACACAGCATGAACACCAGCAACATGACACCCGGCAGTGCTTCGCGCAGCGCCGGCCACTCGAGAAAACGCCAGCGTTGCCATGCGTTCATGCCGAGCTGATGACCAAGCTGCCAGTGGTGTTGCGGTATCGACTGCCATTGCGGCAGCAGCAAGCGCACCGCAAGCGGCAAGTTGAAAAATACATGCGCCAGCAAAATCCCGTAAATCCCGTAAAGCGACCGACCAAGCGGTAACCAGCCGCCACTACCGTAGACCGAAACGACCCCCATTACCGCAACCACCGCCGGCACCACGAGGGGTAGCGCGAACAGGCGCAACAACAGGCCGCGCATGGGAAATGCAGGTTGTAACGCAAACGCCCGGGCCACCAGTATTGCCGGCAACACACTGCATAAGGTCGATAACAGGGCCTGCCATAAACTGAAGAAAAAAACGCGGCGGATATACGCACTTTGCCAAAAGCGCAGATCACCCGGTTCATAACCCGGTAACTCGATTATATTCAGCAGACCCACCATCGGCGCGATTATCATCAACGCCAGTAACCCAAGCACCAGCCCAGCCGGTAGTGCATGCGAGTTCACTTCAGTCGCCACCTATTTCGACATTACCTCGAGCCATTCACTAACCCACTTTTTACGATTGTTCGCAACCAGTGCTTCGTCAAACAACAGGGCGGGAGAAGGATCGATCAAATGCTCGAAATCGGCTGGCAGATCGCCACGCGCCAGCGCGGCCGGATACATCCAGTTGGTAGTCGGAATAATTTCCTGAAATTCACGGCTCAGCGTAAACTCGAGAAATTCCCGTGCCAGTTGCTTTTGCCGGCTACTCCGAATCAGTCCTGCGACCTCGATTTGCTGATAATGGCCTTCGTCAAAGCGTGCTGCAGCAAAGCGCGAATCCTGCTCAGCTATAAGGTGATAGGCCGGGGAGGTGGTATAGCTTAAAACCATGTCCGCCTCGCCTTTGAGGAATAATCCATAGGCTTCACTCCAACCCCTGGTAACGGTGACAATGCGCTTCGACAGCCTGGCCCAGGCGCCGTCGGCCTGATCACCGAATACCTTTTTAATCCACAGCAGTAAGCCCAATCCCGGCGTCGAGGTGCGCGGATCCTGTACCAGGATGCTGGGGCCCTGCTCATCGTCCACCAGTTGGCGCAAACTTGTCGGTGGATTGCCAAGCAGTTCTTTGTTGTAGACAAAAGCGAAGTAGCCGAAGTCGTAGGGAACAAAGATATCATCCCGCCACGGATCGGGCAGCGTCAAATTGGTTAATTCCAGATTGTGCAACGCAAACAGCCCGGTGGCGCGTGCTTCTGCCGTCAGGCTGGTATCGATTCCAAGCAAAACATCGGCACGGGTATTACCACCTTCCAGCTTGAGGCGATTTAGCATCGATACTCCGTCTTCGAGTCCGACCATTTCCAGGTTACAGTTGCAGCTGGCTTCGAAGGCGATCTTGACCCGGGGTCCCGGCCCCCAGTCACTGGTAAACGAATCGTAGGTGTACACCACCAGTGTTGGCGTCGCGGCTTGTGCTGCAAAACATATCACCAACGTAGACAAGCCACTGCCGAACCATCGTAGAATTGCAACCATGTCATTCTCCATCTGGCTGGAAGTTAAATCGTAGAGGTGGGAAACAGTCTGAATCCGCTCACATCCCTACGCCAGTATTAACTGGATCAGGTTCATCGGGTTGATGCCGACCTGACACCTCTCAGCTCGATTGAGCACCCCGTTGAGGAATGGTAACTATATTATCTGCCTCCTTCCCGCGCAAGCGGGGATTACCGCAGCAGAGGCTGGTGGAGTTACTTTTTGTAAGTCAGGCCTTGCTGTAGTTCTTCGTACATCTTGTAAACGGTCTCGCGCATGCCCAGCGATTGGTAGGTTTTCTGCGCACGGGTATTTTCGCGTTCAACATAAAGCCTGAAACCGCAAACCGAAGGATCCTGCTCGGCCAGTTCCTTGACCCGCTCGTACAGTTCTCGATAAAGGCCCTGACGTCGATAGTTCGGTTGCACATAAACGCTTTGAATCCACCAGAACATGCCGTTACGCCAGTCGCTCCACTCGTTCGTAACCATCAAGGATGCCTGAATTCTATTGTCGAGCTCAACCACCAGATAAAACCCCATTTTCGGATTTTCGATCAAGGTTTTTACGCCAGCACCGATAACTTCCGGAATCAACTCGACGGCTTCGGTTTCACGCGCAATATTAATGTTTAACTCGACGAGCTCGGCGGTGTCCTGTGACAGTGCCTGACGAATAATCATGCTGGTTCCCGGGTTAGGATTTATGGCGCATCGCTTTGCGCGCTTGTTTTCTGTCGGTTTTTGCAGCCTGGATAATTGCAGCCTGTTTGCGTTCGACAGCCAGGCACTCGGGTGTTTCCAGGCATACCCTGCCCAGATCCCCACTGCGTAGTTCGTTAATCAACAAGCGCGAAACCTTTTCCAGATCGACTCGACCGCCTGAAACGATACAGCCCCTTTTACGTGCAATCGCTTCCAGTAGATCCACCTCCGACTGGGGTAATGGCTCGATATCATAGCGCTTAATCATGCGTTCGGGGTAGGCCTGGATAAAAAATTCGGCGATAAAACACGCGACTTCCTGTAAATCGAGCGCGGTATCGCGTATCGCTCCTGTTGCCGCGAGTCGATAACCGCTGGCTTCGTTGGTGATATTGGGCCAGAGCATGCCCGGGGTATCGATCAGGGTTAATTCAGGTGAGATTTCGATACGCTGCTGCATACGCGTAAGCGCGGCTTCATTCCCTGTTCGGGCGATGCTGCGGCCCGCAAGTTTATTAATCAGAGTCGATTTTCCAACATTCGGGATGCCTGCGATCATGGCGTAAATCATCGTTGAGCGATTGGCCCGTTGCGGTACCAGCGATCGACACAGGGCTGGTAATTCGCCAATAGCATTATCGTCGGTGCTGCAAACCATGGTTTTTACCTGATATAGTTGCTCCAGGCCGGCTACCCATTTATCCAGACCTCCGGGTTCAGACAGATCACTCTTGTTGAGCAGCTTGATACAGGGCTTGTCTCGACGCAATTGGGCCAGCATTGGGTTTTCGCTTGATCCCGGCAAGCGCGCATCCAGCACCTCGATGACAAGATCGACCTGCGGCAGTATCTTCCTGAACTCCTTGCTAGCCTTGTGCATATGGCCCGGAAACCATTGAATCATGATATGCCTTTATCAACCAAAAGCGGTTATTCTCCCTAACTCTATTCCCAATGTCATTAAAACGTTTAAAATACGGGATTAGTTGAAGCCAGGCATCGGGCCGGGATCAAGGGCAATGCGGTTGAAATATTTAAATTACTCTGTACCGATATCGGGCTTTCGAAGTGCAGCACGGCCGAATCCCGTGACAGCGAAGACGAGCAATCATGAACGACTCTGAAAAGATCATCGCCGAACTGGAATCCGAGTTTGTAGCGCTTTATAAGATTCTTAAGTTCGAGGGACTCACCGATAGCGGCGGCAACGCCAAGCAGATTATCGCCCAGGGATTGGTGAGCGTCAACGGTGAGGTTGAAACTCGCAAACGCAAGAAGATACGCGCAGGCGACCAAATCGATTTTATCGATCAACACATCGATGTCGTCGGCAAGATCGACAAAGATTAAGAATTCCGGGTAATTAACTTGTTTTTTGCGATTCGAAACCCAGGCAAGCAAGCTGTGGATGACGCTAATAACTGGGTAGGCTAGAATACGCTTCCTTTTCAACATGGCTCTGGATTTACGCTCCAGGAGGCTCGATGTCATCACCTTTCGTGATCATAGCGATATATCGCTTTGTGCGACTCGACAATTTCGAAGAGTTTCGCGAACCGCTGTTGCAAATTATGACGGACAACCGGATACGCGGAACCATACTGCTTGCGGCCGAGGGTATTAACGGAACCGTGGCGGGTGACGAAACGTCAATTGAAATCCTGCTCGATTATCTACGCCGGGACGAACGTCTGTGTGATTTTGATTGCAAACGGTCGTACGATACCGAAATGCCGTTTTATCGCTCCTGCATAAAATTGAAACCTGAGATCGTGACCATGGGCGTCGCGGATATTGATACAGCAAACAGGGGAAACTACGTCAAGCCCACCGATTGGAACCGGTTAATCAGCAATCCCGAAGTTACCCTGATCGACACCCGCAACGATTACGAATCTGCCATTGGCAGCTTCGCCAAAGCGTTTCACTCTAGTACCAAATCGTTTCGCGAATTTCCGGCCTATGTGAAACAAAATCTCAATCCGCATATACACCGCAAGGTGGCGATGTTCTGCACCGGTGGCATACGCTGCGAAAAATCGACCGCTTATCTGAAGCAGCTGGGTTTTGACGAGGTTTACCATCTGCAGGGCGGCATCTTGAAGTATCTTGAACAGGTACCGCAATCAGAATCACTGTGGCAAGGTGAATGCTTCGTTTTTGATAATCGCGTCAGCGTCAATCACGATCTTGATAAAGGTAGTTTCGATCAATGTCACGCTTGCCGTTTACCGATCACCGTCGCCGATAAGGCCAGTGAAAAATATCAACCGGGTGTGAGCTGCCCGGCCTGCTACGAAACCACGTCCAGTCGTCAACGCGAACGTTTTCGCGAACGCGAAAAACAGGTCCAACTGGCCAGATCGCGGGGAGAACGCCATTTCGGCGCCGATGCCGCCGAGCAGAGCAGGCAGCGCAAAACGCTTAAACTTGAGGCCAAACAAAGGCAGGGGAGTCAATCCGGATAAAGCTCGCTCAAAGCTATAATTTTATTGTCAGCGTCGATTTTGACACTGAACCGACCATGAATTCCATGTGCCTTGACATAGCTTCGAAAGTTTGCCGCAGGTAACTGCAGTTTTAGACCGTCATCGGTTTCTACCAGAATGTAGTGTACCTGCCCCTGGTAGATAGACTGTGTCTTTAGCACTGAAAGCGCCATATCAAATTCAAAAGTTCGCATCCTGCTTCCTGTTATAGTGCATTTTTACGCCATGTATTAACCCGGCGACGATGTATATCGTATTCAGCCATCGTGTGTCTGTTCGCAACAAGGCATCAAAACACCGCTGCAGCCATTCTGCAGCAAGTTTTGATAACGCCGTCTGCGGGCAGACACACGATGGCCTTTCTTACTTAATATCAATTGGTTAGGGGTGGCAGGCGAAAAATATGGCCGTTACTATGGTTAAATTGCCACGGGTTATTGAGAAGCTACCGGCAGGCAGTGGAACTCGCGCTTGGTTGACAGGCATATTTCCTCGACGATGCGAACCCGGAACCACTTCGGATCAGGATGGGGGCAAAGTCCAGCCAACTAAGGTCAAAACCGGGCTGGGATCAGCTCGATAACGATGTCCGAGCGAGCGAACGCGCTGCAATAAAGGACGTAGCCTGCCTCCGACTGGCTCTCGGTAATCGCATCCGGTAAACCGTCGGGATATTCGATTGTTCCGTGTATTAGCTTGCCCATACAGGAGCCGCATTGCCCACCGCGACAACTGTAGGCAATCAAAATGTTGGCTGCATGCGCCGCGGTGAGAATTGATTTATGCGCCAGGCAATCGAAGTGCTCACCCGTCGGCACCACCGACACCCGATAAATTGGCTGCGAGATGATTCTAGCCCAGAGGCTGGCTACGCTTGCTGTTAAGCCAGCGAATAATCGGTTCCCATTGGTCGAGGTCTTTGCGCACTGCGTAGGGCGCAAGTTCAAAAATCCCGAGTCCGCGCTCAGCGGCGCGCACATAGTTCTGGGTTTCCCGTAATACGCTGATGAATGGCGCCTTGCGAATCTTGCGCAGATAACGGTCTAGCTGGTGGTAAATATTATAGTTTTCCCGGCACCGATTGGCGATCAGTGCAACCCGGGCTTCTTTACGCGCAACACGGCCATTGTCGAGGACTTTTTGGATAAACGTCGTCGCCGCACGCATGTCGATCGGTGATGGTAGAACCGGCACGATGACGCTCTGGGCGCGACGCAAATAAGCATTCAAATCTTTTCCGTGTACTGCGGCGGGCGTGTCATATACAACATAATCAGCGTTTCGGGGGAGTCGAAAATGGCCGTCGGAGCCATCGATTCCAGTAATTGAGCTGCGCCCACCGGGACGTGCTGCGAGCCACTCGAGGCTAGAGGCCTGAGAGTCGAAATCCACCAGCATGACTTTTTTTCCCTGCGAGGCATAATATCTCGCGATACTGGTGGCAACCGTACTCTTGCCAGTGCCGCCTTTGGAATTTAACACCATGATTGAGCGCATGTTACCCCCGTAGCCGTGACCTGATTATTTTGCGTGATTATCGTCGAAAACCCCTGAAGGTGCAAAGTCGCGCGTCAATCAATCCCGAGATCATCCCAGATTTCGTCTATCTTTGCGATGACAGCCGGTGACATGGAAATAGGTACACCCCAATTTCGCGTGCTTTCAGCTCCAATCTTGCTGGTAGCATCCAGACCCATTTTAGAACCCAGGCCCGATACCGGTGAAGCAAAGTCAAGATAATCGATGGGTGTATTTTCTATCAGGGTAATGTCGCGTGCGGGGTCGGTACGTGTCGAGATAGCCCAGATGACGTCCTCCCAATCACGCGCGTCGATATCATCATCGACCACGATAACAAACTTGGTATACATAAACTGGCGCAGAAACGACCAAACGCCCATCATCACGCGCTTGGCATGACCGGGATACTGTTTTTTCATGCTAACGATTGCAACCCGGTAGGAGCAGCCTTCCGCCGGCAAATAGAAATCGGTAATTTCCGGAAATTGCTTTTGTAAAATCGGAATAAAAACCTCGTTCAATGCAAGCCCCAATACTGAGGGCTCATCCGGTGGCCGGCCGGTATAGGTGCTGTGATATATCGGATCGTCGCGCATGCTCATCGCTTCGACCGTGAACACTGGAAATTTTTCCACTTCGTTGTAATACCCGGTGTGATCACCAAACGGACCCTCATCGGCTTCGTCATCGGCATAGATATGCCCTTCGAGTATTATCTCGGCACGCGCCGGTATTTCGAGATCAGAAAGCAGGGATTTGGTAACCTCGGTTTTAGCGCCTCGCAGAAGCCCGGCAAAGGCATATTCGGCCAGGGTATCGGGGATCGGTGTTACCGCGGCGAGAATGGTTGCAGGGTCGCAACCGAGTACCACGGATAGCGGAAAGGGTTCATCCCCTTTTTGTTGTCTCCATTCGCGGTAGTCAAGCGCCCCGCCGCGATGCGATAACCAGCGCATAATCAATCGGTTTCGGCCAATTAACTGCTGACGATAAATACCGAGATTTTGTCGTTGTTTAGTGGGTCCCCTTGTGGTGACAAGCCCCCAGGTAATGAGAGGAGCGACATCTTCAGGCCAGCAGGTCTGAATCGGTAACCGCGAAAGGTCAACCTCGTCACGGTGGTATTGATTTTCCTGACAAGGTGCCTTTTTCACTGTTTTTGGCGACATATCGAGAATTTTCTTGTATATCGGCAGTGTTTTCATTGCATCTTTGAACCCTTTTGGCGGCGCGGGTTCTTTCAGGAATGCAAGCAGTTTGCCAACTTCGCGCAGCGATGCCGCCTTGTCCTCCCCCAGCGCCCGGGCAACGCGCTGTTCGGTTCCGAAGAGGTTAGACAATAAAGGGATTTTGCTATCCCCTGGTTTTTCGAATAACAAAGCCGGCCCCCCTGCACGCAGCACCCGCCGGGATATTTCGGTAATTTCGAGATTGGGCGATACGCGTTTTCCGATACGTTTTAGATCGCCAACTTTTTCAAGTTGGGCGATAAAATCTCGCAGATCCCGGTATTTCATTTACCAGATCTTGATGCCGTGAAATTTACTTTTGATACGCGCCTCAACGATTGCCTTACTGACCAGAAAACTGATAAGCAATATACCGGTAATGAGTGGAAGGATGATTTTCCAGTATTTTCCAAGTGTCTCCCATAAAACAAGAAATGCCGGGGCGCTGTCTTCATCCTTACGATCGATTTCAACCTGTTTTACTTCAACTTCCTGTTGCAGTTGCGTGATTGTAGCGTTGGCGACCTGGCTCTCGGTTTCAAGCAGGTTTATCTTTTCGACCAGCTTATCCATATCTTTTTCATATTGGCCGATAACAACCTTACTGTTGCTGAGTTTCTCGATTTCCAACGCCAGATACTCGGTTTTTTGCCGTTCTTCCTTGAGCAACAGGTTTGAGGTTGGACTGCTCACCAGAAATCCACGTTTTACCCACCCCTTGAGGCCTCCCGTGGTAGTAACCAGGGCGTAAGGCCCGGAAACCTGTTCGACTTCGAGTAAATCCCCGGACTGTAAAAGTTTGAGGACCGGACTTTGTGAACTGGCATCCTGGTAAAGCGACAGTCGCAACTGATCCGTTACATACTGGCGATCTTTATCCTGATCCGTTGTTTCCTGGGCTAATGGCGCCACGGAGTAAAAAACGAGGCACAAACCCAGTAAAATTCTATTTAACATTAACCGCTTATTCCATTATGCCTTAACAAGGCGTCGATTTCCGGATCGCGTCCGCGGAAACAGTGAAAAGATTCCATAGCGGGACGTGAACCACCTTTTTCGAGCACACATCGCAGAAATCTTTGCCCGGTTTCAGGATTGAATATCCCTTCTTCTTCAAATGCAGCAAAAGCATCGGCGGATAAGACCTCCGCCCACTTGTAGCTATAATAACCCGCTGCATAACCCCCTGCAAAAATATGTGAAAAACTATTCTGAAAACGATTGATGTTCGGCGTTTTAACCACTGAAATTTCGCTTCTAACCTGGTCAAGAACTTCCTGGATCTGTGCCGCTGAATTGATGTCCGTTTGCCGGTGCAGACGAATGTCGAATAAAGCGAACTCGATCTGGCGCAGCATTTGTAGCGCACTTTGGAAATTCCTGGCGGCTATCATCCGCTCAAACAGTTCCTCCGGTAACGGTTCGCCGGTCTGGTAATGGCGTGCAAACAGATTCAACGCCTCGCGTTGCCAGCAAAAGTTTTCCATAAACTGGCTCGGCAACTCAACTGCATCCCATTCCACCCCATTGATGCCGGCTACCTCTGGAACGTCAATCCGGGTAAGCATATGGTGCAGCCCGTGACCAAACTCGTGGAACAGGGTTATTACCTCATCATGGGTAAATAATGCCGCATCGTCCCCTATCGGGGGGGTTAAATTGCAGGTCAAATAGGCAACTGGCAGCTGGGTATTGCCGTCAATTCGATAGCGATTTACACATTCGTCCATCCAGGCACCGCCCCGTTTGTTTTCCCGGGCGTACAAATCAAGGAAGAACTGTCCGATCACCTCCCCGCGCTTATCAGAAACCTGGTAAAAACCAACCGCATCATCCCAGCGATCTACCTCCCCTTCGGCCCTGCTGATATTCACCTGATATAACTTTCCGACTATCTCGAACAAGCCGTTGATCACCCGGAGGTCGGAAAAATATGGTTTCAGGTCTTCATCGGAGATTTGATATCGATGTTGTTTGAGTTTTTCACTGTAATAGGCGTAGTCCCAGGCTTCAAGTTCGCCAACAAAACCCAGTGTTTCGGCGTATGACTGGCGTTCATTTACGTCGTCGGTCGCCGCGTTTTTTGAACGCCTTGCCAGATCACCCAGGAATTCGACAACTTGTTCAATGCTGGACGCCATCTTGGTTTCGAGCGAGTATTCGGCATAGTTGTCAAAGCCGAGAGTTTTTGCTTTTTCCCGGCGTTTAGCGACAATTGCCTGCATAATAGGCGAATTATCCCAACTTTTATCGGTAATGCCCTCATCGGAAGCACGCGTCACGAAACCCTGGTACAGCGCTTTACGCAATTTCCGGTTGTCTGCGTAGGTCATCACCGCGAGGTAGCAGGGCATATCCAGGGTAACACGATATCCACTCAACGCCTTCTGTTCGGCCAGTTGGCGTAACATTGCCAGCGCATAATCAGGTAATCCCTGCAATTCGGTTGCATCGCCGGTAAGGTACTGCCAGGCTTGGGTAGAATCGAGCAGGTTACTTTCGAAGTTTGATTGAAGTTCAGACAGGTCTTTCTGTAGTTGCTGGTAATGCGCACGATCCTTCCCTGAAAGCTCTACCCCGCCGAGACGAAATTGCAACAACGCGTCAGTGATCGCTTTTTGTTGCGCTATGCTAAATTCACCATAGGCCTCGGAATCGGCAATACCCCGGTAACCCTTGTATAAATCATGATTTTGACTTACGTCGGTGGAATATTCGCTCAGTAGCGGTAAGCAACTATTGTATGCGTCGCGCAGGGCCGGACTGCTCTTTACCGAGTTTAAATGTCGCACTGGCGACCAGGCTTTTTCCAGACGATCGTTCATCAGGGATAGCGGTTTTATCAGATTGTTCCAGTCAAAACTCCGCTGTCTGGTCAACCGATCGATTGCCGCTCGATTATTTTCGATCAACATCGCTATCGCCGGTTGAATATCATCCGGACTTATCTGACTGAAGGCGGGTAAAGCACCCGGGTTAAGCAAGGGATTGGTCAAGGGATCGGTCATGGCTGCAAGTAAACTGCGTTAGTCTACTGAACAACAACCGGTATTTAAATCGGAATTGGCGATCGAATCGAAAACAACACCACCAATCCGGTAATAAAATAAACTACCCCGCTGCATGCAGACGGGGTATTTGGCGCCAGCCGCTAGAATAG